>JAAUUG010000173.1 GCA_012031195.1 Oscillatoriales cyanobacterium SM2_1_8 | reverse complement strand
ACCTCCGAAGTCAGGGGAAGGGGCCCAGGGCCACCGATCCCCCCACGGCGGCCAGGGCCATGCCCCCACAAAACCCATCGGCACCAGACCCAAAGCCCGAGCGCCCAATTGGCCCGCCCACAACCCTACCGCCACCATCGCCAACACGTGATCGGCCCCGCCAAAGGGATGCAAAAAACCGTGGTCAAACCCCGCCGTTTCGCCGTGGCCGGTATGGGCGATCGCCACGGGGGCCCATACCCCCAGCCCCGCCGCGATCGCCAACCATCCTGCTTTTTGCTGCCAACGTCCCATTGCCCTGCACTCTTTCGTCCAACATCCACCCAATCATACGCGCCGTCGCCCCATCCCCAAACCTAGACCGGCACGTACCCCGCCGCCGCCGGGGTCACCACCGAAATCAACCGCAGCGGCTCGGTACCCGTATTGCGGACACCGTGGATGTGACCAACGGGGGCAATCACCACATCGCCGGCGGCGATCGGTTGACGCTCCGACTCGCTCAGGCTGTAGAGACCGTGGCCCTGCAAAACCGTCCAGCTATCCTGACCGTGGGGATGGCGGTGGGGGGCAATTTCTTGGTCGGGCCAGAGATGCCAGGCCACCACGGTGGCTTCCGCTGTCTCGACAATGACCGAGCGGATTGGCTCCCCGGCGGCGGGTTGAAAATAGTGTGCGGTATCAAAAATTCTGGATGCTGTCGGTTCTGGGTTGACCATGGTCGTCGGGACATCGAGTTTCGCCAAGTTAGCGCCCCCAGCCAAACCATGGGGTACCAACGGCGACATTTTCTCCCCCAAAGATTGCTGGCTCCCTCAGCTTGGGCTGGAACCTTGGGCAGGGGAGTCTTCCCAGTCGTTGTCCTCGGGTTCGGGCCAGGGCAGGGTCAACCGTTGGCGGAGGGTATCGGCCGTAATTTCAAAGTATTGGTGAAATTTATCGGTGACCTGCAACCAGCAAGAGCGGCTTTCCTTCGTGCGTCGTTTGCGCACAAACCCCTGGGCCACCAAGTCGCGAATGTGCTCGTAGGCGCCTGCGCCCCGCCATTCCACCACCGAAGTTTGCAAAACCGGACCCTTCAGGGCGATCGCCGCCAGGGTTTTGAGGGTGCCCCGGCCCAAATCCGCCGGCACCAATTTTTTGACCAACTCGCTGAGTTCGCCCCGGAGGCGCAGGGCATAGCCGCGATCGGTCTCCACCACTTCGAGGGCGCTGTCCCGTTGCCGATAGTCCACCATCAACGCCGCCAACGCCGCCTTCACCCCTGGGCGATCGCCGCCAACTCTTGGCACAATTCGGCCAGAGATACCGCCTTGCCCTTGAGGTAAAGCAGGGCTTCCACCTGGGTTTTCAGGGGCAAATCGGGGACAATAGGGGGAAGGGATTCCGAGGTTTTGACCATGCCCGACTCCATCATGTACCAAGAGGATACCTACGTTCTGCTCGCGCCGGACTTGACGGAGCAGTTTGTGACGGCCGTCGAACTGCGGAGCATCCTGGAGGGGTTGGTGGCAGCGTTGGCCCCCGACCAAGTGCCCCGAGATTTGCAAGGCTTGGCGCCGGCAACGTGGGTGGATCGGCTGTTGGCCACCGCCTGCACCCTGGATACCGCCGAAGGAACCTGGCAATGGTACGTCGTCCGGTTGGAAAAGACCCGGTAAAATGCTTCTACGGTTTACCCAAATGCCTCGATGCCAGATGCTTCGATGACTGTGCCGGTTGCCATCCATGCCGAGGGTCTGAGCAAGACCTACCTCACCGGGTTTTGGCTTAACAAACCGTTGGTGTCGCTGCGGGATTGTTCGTTGACGGTGGCCCCCGGGGAAACCTTTGGCCTGTTGGGCCCCAACGGGGCCGGCAAAACCACCCTGCTCAAAATCCTGCTGGGGATCATCCAACCCAGTACCGGCCAAGGCGAATTGTTGGGGGCGCCCTGGCGATCGCCCCACCAAGCACCGGATCGGGTACCTGCCGGAAAATGCTTATTATTACGATTACTTAACCGGTTGGGAACTGCTGGACTACATGGCGGCTTTGTTTGGGGTGCCGCCCGAACTGCGCCGCCAACGCTTGGCGGATTTGATCGATTTGGTCGGCTTGTCCCAAGCGGCGGCCCGCAAAAAACAACTGCGGCAATACTCCAAGGGCATGGTGCAGCGGATTGGTTTGGCGCAAGCGCTGGTCAACGATCCAGACTTGATTTTTTTGGATGAACCCATGTCCGGTTTGGATCCGGTGGGGCGCCACCAAATCCGAGAGGCCATTTTGCACCTCAAAGACCGGGGGAAAACCGTGTTTTTCAACACCCATATTTTGGCCGATGTGGAAGCCATTTGCGATCGGGTCGCCATCTTGCACAAAGGCGAAACCATTGCCCTGGGCCACCTGGATGAATTGTTGGGGCGGGGGGATACCTATCAAGTGCGGGCAGACGGGGTGGGGAGCGCTGAACTGACGGACTGGTTGGCGGACATCACCGGGGAAGGCACCCATTGGCGGGGCACCTTGCGGCGATCGCCCGCGGAGTTTGTGCCGTGGTTGCAGGCCCAAGGCGGGCATCTGGTCTCTTTGCACCAAACCCGACCTTCCCTCGAAGATTTTTTCATTGCCGCCATTCGCCGCGCGGAAACCAAAGATGGGGCGTAACCTTTGGCAAGGGGCCGGGGCGATCGGATTTGCCGCCATGGTGGTGGGGGGAGCCGTGTTGGCGACCCAATCCCTGGGGGAGCGGTGGGAATACCGGGCTTTGGCCCTGGGGATGCGGGGCCGCGGCCCCCGACCAGTTCCTGCCAACGTCGTGATTTTGGCGGTGGACGATCGCGCCATTGGCGAGGGGGCCAGCGGCAACCCCGATTTGGTCGGAATGGAACAATTCCCCTGGCGGCGCACCGTGTACGCCCGGGCGATCGTCAAAATGCTGGAGGCCGGGGCGGCGGCGGTGGCCGTCGATTTGGTCTTCGAGGGCGAGTCCCCCGTCGATGCCGAATTTGCCCAAATGTTGGCGCCTTACCGCGATCGGGTGGTGTTGGCGGCCAGCAACGAAGTTTCCCAGGGGGTCGAAGCGCAGTTTGAGCGCCTGGTGCAACCGTCATCAACTTTGGGGCCCCTCCGCCAAGGGGTGGTGAATTTCCCCGTGGTGCCCGGTTTGGAAGCGGTGTTTCATCTGGGCAATGCCCATGCGGCCGAAGTTTCCCAAGGGCAAAAGCGCTCGTTTGCCGAAGAAGCGTTGTTGGCGGCGGGGTTGGACTTGGCGCCGGCCGCCGGCGACCTCCTGCATTTCTACGGGCCAGCGGGCACTTGGCGCACCGCCGGTCAGCAATTTTCCTTTTACCAAATTCTAGATCGGCGCAATTGGGAGAGCGATTTGCTCCAAGCCGGGCAAAAATTGCGGGGGGCGATCGTCTTGATTGGCGCCACCTCCGAAGGCTTGCAGGACATTCAGCCCTCGGCCTGGGGCCGGATGCCGGGGGTGGAAATTCATGCCAACGCCGTGGCCACCCTCCTCGAACAGCGGGCCCTCCGCCGTCAGGGCTCTGGTTGGGGCATTGTGGTGGGGTTGGGCACCGTGGCCGCGGTGGGGCTTTACCTCGGGCGGGCAAACCGGTGCGGCAATTTTTGGGGTTGTGGGCCCTCGCGGCATTGTGGAGCGGTCTGGCGTTCGCGGCCCTGGTGCAGGGGGGCTTTTGGTTGCCCGCCGCCTGGCCCGTATTGTCCCTCCTGACCGGCAGCCTGTGGGTATTGGTCTGCGGGGCGATCGCCGATCGCCAAGACAAACTGGCGTTGCGACGCACCCTTGAACGGTACGTGGCGGCTCCCATCGTCAATCAAATCCTGAACCAACCCGAAGATTACCGGGCTTTGCTGGGGGGCAAAAAAATCCAGGCGGCGGTGTTGTTTTCCGACGTGCGCAGTTTCACAACCTTGTCCAGCTTGCTGCCCCCCGACAAATGGTGACCCAACTCAACACCTATTTTGCGGCCATGGTCGATGTCATCCTGGACTGCCAAGGCACCATCGATAAGTTCATTGGCGACGCCATCATGGCGGAATTTGGTTCCCCCGTCTCCCAAGGCCCCAAACAAGACGCCCTGAACGCGGTGCGGGCTGCCCTGGAAATGCGATCGGCTTTGGCCGCGTTGCGGGTAGCCTGGCAACAGGCGGATGAACTGCCCTTTTTCAACGGCATCGGCATCAACTACGGCGAAATTGTGGTGGGCAACATCGGCTCCCCCAAGCGCTTGGAATTCGCGGCGATCGGCGATACCGTAAACGTCGCCAGCCGGATCGAGAGCGTCACCAAAGAATTTGGTACCGATATCGTGATCTCGGAATCGTTGTACGCCTTAATCGCCGACGAAATCGAGGCCACGGACTTGGGGGAAATGCAACTCAAAGGCCGGATTGGCGCGGTCAAATTGTACGGAGTCATCGGCTGGAAAGGGTGCGATCGCACTTTGTTTGAGGGCATCTGCCAACAAATGCGAGAATTCAGCGCCGCCATCCACCACCGCATGGACACTTCCCAACCCAAGCCGACTTCCCAGCCAAGCGAAAAACCGTCAAGCTAAAATACGAAAGGGTGAACGTTGGGGACAGGAACCAGCGTCTAAACCTTGGGCTTTTGCTTCAACTTCGGTGTGTCGTTCACTTCATTTTCTTCCGGAGCCAACAGAGGACAAACCCATGGATGCGATGTGGTCGGCAATGAACGCGGCAGGCTGGTTGGAAGCTGCCGCCGGGGGAGATGGGACGACCGATTTGGCCGGCAACACGTTGGCCACGGCTTTCGAGATCGGCGTATTGGCGGGGAGTCAGCGGTTTCAGGATGCGGTGAGTTTGACCGATCCCCTCGACATTTATCGGTTTGTGTTGAACCAGCCCGCTCAGTTTACCGCCAGCCTGACCAACCTCAGCAACGATGCCGACCTGTACCTCTTTCGAGATGGAGACGGCAACGGCGTATTGAATGCCAGCGAGTTGGTGGGGCGCTCCGACGGCTCGGGCAGCGTGGACGAGTTTTTCGCGTTGGGTCTGGATGTTGGGGAATACTTCTTGGTGGTCGAGCAGTACCGTGGCAGCACCCGCTACGATTTAACTTTAACGGCGGTGCCCTTGGCCAACGATGGGATGTTACCCCGTTTTAGTCCGGTCACGGGCTACGGCATGGTGAACGCGGCGGCGGCGGTGGCGATGGCTGCAGGAGCGCCGGGCCCCTTCCCCATGCCTCCCGAAGTGGGCACCTTAAACCCAGGGGCGATCGCCCTCCAAGCTCCCGCCGTTTGGCAGCAGGGCTTTACCGGTGACGGGGTGGTGGTGGCCGTAGTGGACACCGGCATTGATTTGAACCACCCTGACTTGGTCGGACAGCTTTGGCAGAACCCCGGCGAGGTGGCCGACGGTCGCGACAACGACGGCAATGGGTTTATCGACGATATCCACGGCTACGATTTTGCCCGGAACGACGACGATCCCCGCAACGATGACCCCAGCGAATACCACGGCACCCATGTGGCAGGCATCATTGCGGCCCGTCGTGACGGTTTGGATGCGGTCGATCGTCAAGGGGTGGAGTACGAAGTTACCGGCATCGCCTACGGGGCAGAAATCATGGCGGTACGGGTGCTGGATGAACGGGGCAGCGGTTCCGGGCGATCGCTGGCCCAAGGCATTCGCTACGCCGTAGACAACGGTGCCGACATCATCAACCTGAGTTTAGGCGGTTCGGGGTATTCTACGGCGGAACTCGAAGCCCTGCGGTATGCCGAGTCCCAAGGGGGTGGTGGTGGTGGCGGCGGCGGGCAACAGTGGCGCCCGGGCCCAACAACCGGCTTTCCCCGCCCGCTTTGCCGCGACCACCGATGTGGGAATTGCGGTGGGTGCGGTCGATTTTGATGGCAACGAAGCCCGTTTTTCCAATCCGGCGGGCAGCACCCTCGGTCAATATCCGTTTGTGGTAGCCCCCGGTGTTGACGTGGTTTCGACCGGCACCAACAACGCCTACCGACGCACGAGCGGCACCTCCATGGCCACGCCCTTTGTGGCCGGGGTGGTAGCCCTCATGCTCGAAGCCAACCCCAACCTCACCCCCGCCGAAGTGGAGCAGATTCTGGCCCTCTCCGCCACCCCCCTTGGTTAAAACTCTGCTTTCTCACTGCTGAGCCTTTGGGCTGGAGACTTTTTGCGGTCTTGATGTCCAAACGCTATGGCGGTATTCGAGTATAGTCATTTTAATTAAAAATGACACAGTTTTTCTTGCCCAACGAAAGTCTAATAGAACCAATACGGGGGCTTCGCCCCTGCAACCCGACCTGTCTTGTCTCATCGCTATGCAAAACAGCTATAAGTTCGGACATCGAAGGAAAAGGGGGTCTGGGGGCTTCGCCCCCAGCCAGGGGTTTCACCCCCTGCCACCCCATCCCCAATCCAAATTGTTTGCAGCTATGTAAGCATCTATGTAAGCCTCCATGGGATTTGAACCCGAGACCTTTCCCTTACCAAGGGAAT
>JAAUUG010000172.1 GCA_012031195.1 Oscillatoriales cyanobacterium SM2_1_8 | reverse complement strand
GTTGGGTTCGGACATCGAAGGAAGAGGGGGTTTGGGGGCTGCGCCCCCAGCCAGGGGTTTCACCCCTGCACCCTGTCTTAATCAAGCTGTTTACAGCTATAAAATCTAAAAATTACCGATGGCGAGGCAGTAGCTGGTTAGCGGGTCAGGCGATCGCCATCGGTTTCCAAAAGTTTGGCCAAGTCTTGCAAAAACTGGGCGGCGTGGGCCCCATAAACCACGCGGTGATCGCAGGTAATGGTCACGTTCATTTGCCGGCGCACGGCGATCGCCCCGTTGTCCAGAGCCACCACATTCGCCTTGGTGCCCCCCACCGCCAAAATGCCGCCGGTGCCAGGGGGCAAAATGGCATCGAACCGGTCTACGCCAAACATGCCCAAATTGGACAGGGTAAACGTACCGCTGTTGTACTCTTCCGGTTGCAATTGCTTGCTGCGGGCCCGCTCCACCAACGATTTCCACTGACGGCCCAGCTCGTAAACATCCGTGCGATCGGCTTGGCGCAATACCGGCGTGATCAACCCGCCATCCTCCATCGCCACCGCCACCGCCACGTTGATATCGTCTTTGAAGGCAATGCCCGCCTCGCTGTAGGCCGCATTCAACAACGGGTGTTGACGAAGCGTAAGGGCGATCGCCTTCGCCAGCAACACCGTGAGGGTCACCCCCTGCCCCTTCAACTGTTTGTAAAGGGTTTCGAGGGCTTCGACGGCAATGGTGTAGCTCACCCGGAACACCGGCACCGTCAAACTGGTGTTCATGTTGCGAATCACCGCCCCCTGGAGGGTCGTAAAGGGCTGCACCCGACTCACCCCCGTCGGGGCCGGCCCGGGTGTCGGCGAAAGGACTGGGGCCACAGCAAGAGCCGCCGGAGCCGCCACCGGAGCCGCGCCATTGGCTGACTTGACCGCGGGCTTGGTCAAAGCTTCCAGGTTCGCCGCCGTGATGCGACCGTTGGGGCCCGTCCCCACCACCGTGCCCAAATCAATGCCGTTCTCCTTGGCCAGCCGTTTGGCCCGTGGCGAAGCCACAATCCGCCCCGACCGTGGGGCCACCGTTTCGGGAATTGCCGCGATCGCGCCGCACTGGGTTGGGCTTCGAGGGTGGCCGGCGCATGGAAAGAAGGAGGTGCCGCTTCCTGAACCGCCTGCCCCTGCCCCATTTGCATAGCGGCCGCCAACTCCGCCTCGGTCTCGGCAATGTAGGCAATGGCCACCCCCACCGCCGCCGTCTGCCCCGCCGGCACCGCGATCGCCCCCAAATACCCTTCGTAAAAACTCTCTACGTCCATGTCGGCCTTGTCGGACTCCACCACCACCACGGTTTCGCCCTTGGCCACCTTGTCCCCCGAAGCCTTCGCCCAAGCGACAATCTTGCCCTCGGTCATGGTGGAACTCAACGCCGGCATGAACACTTCCCGAATCATGGCAACCCATTGTTTTGACGTAGGAACTTATTTTACCCGAGGCGGTGCCCCAGCATCGCCCCAACCGGCATCCCGAATTTTACAAAAGTTCACGTCTTTTTGGGCAAACCGTAGCAAAAGATACGTTTTCTCGTGTAGAATGTGCATAGAGAGAAAAGAGGAGAAAACCATGTCGGTCAAAGATGAACTGCGGCAAATGGCGGTACGGAACCGGAACAGCAACCAAAACCGTCAGGACAATGCATTGGCGCGGGCGGCCAGCAAAGTAGGGCTCAAAGCCGAAGAAGTACTGGAGCGGACTTGGCGGCAGCACGGGGGCTAACCCGAACCCGCGTAAATCCATCAACCAGATCAAGCAAGCAACAATGGGCGGGGGCAACCTCACCCATTGTTTTTTTAGATGTTTTTATAGCCGTATAGTCAATTTAATTAAGAATGAAACGCCTGCGATTGTTTTGATTGCCTTTACTCCCCTCTCCCCGCCTGGGAGGGGGGCTGGGGGTGAGGGAAAGATTATCGCAAACATATTTGAAATGACTATATTTGGATAACTTCAGGCATCGAAAGAAAAGGGGGTTTGGGGGCGTAGCCCCCAGCAGGGGTGAAACCCCTGCACCCCGTCCCAACCAAGCTGTTTACAGCTATAGCTATATTCGGGTAAGTTCGGACATGGGCGTAAAAGGGGGTTTGGGGGCGTAGCCCCCAGGCAGGGGTGAAACCCCTGCACCCCATCCTAATCAAGCTGTTTACAGCTATATATCGCGGCAAAATCCCCACCGTCTCGCGTTGGGAACTGTTGGTTGGGAAAGCCGTTGGTTTGGGGTTGAGCCCTCAGCCAAAGAGGCTAACAAAAGGAGTCAACAAACAAAGGGAAGGGAAAAGCCACCCCCAGGCTCGCTCAATCCCGTTCCAGCTCAATGAGGTAAGTCAACTGGACATTGGGGGCGAGGGTCAGGATGTCGCCATGGCACAGGTCGTAGGAAGACACCCGATTTTGGTAATTTACAATCACGCCGTTGACGCTGGGCTTGCCGCTGAGATCGCCATCTACAATGCGGTAGAGGTAGCGCCCCAATTCCGACGCCGGTACCCGCAGCAACACCGCGTGTTGACGGGACACAAACCGCGAATGCAATTGGATGTTGTTGGTCACATCGCGGCCAATCGTGTATTTTAGCCCATCTAACAGCATTTTGCGGTTGCCTTTGGCATCCGAGATCAGGAGTTGGTGGCTTTGGGTAGGTGCCATTGCGCTAAGAGAAACCGATGAAAATGGGATCGGCACGATCTCGAAACCCTATAATACCCTTTAGCCGGACGGCTACCGAATTTTGCTGCACCCAACCATGACCCTCGAAGTTCTCCTCGAAGCCAACGACATTCAACGCGCCGCCGATGCGATCGCCTTGCGCCTGGGCCAAGCCCAGGACTGTCTTTGACCGGCCTGCCCTCGAAGCCAAAATTGCCGATCTGGAACAGGTGGCCGCCCAGCCGGATTTTTGGCAAGACGGAGCCGCCGCCCAACAAACCTTGCGCCTCCTCGACGACCTGAAATCCAACCTGGAACGGTGGCAGCGGTGGCGCGAAAGCCTTGACAACTTGGATGCGATCGCCGAGTTGCTGAGCCTCGAAGCCGATGCGGCCCTTGCCCAGGAGGCCCAAGAAACCCTCACCCGTCTGGAGTCCGAGTTGGCCCAATGGGAGCTCGAACAATTGCTGGCGGGGCCCTACGACACCAGCGATGCGGTGTTGTCGATTTATGCCGGCGCCGGCGGCACCGATGCCCAAGACTGGGCGGAAATGTTGCTGCGGATGTACACCCGGTTTGCCGAGCGGGGGGGCTACCGCGTCGAACTCACCGAGATTTCGGAAGGGGAAGAGGCCGGCATCAAATCGGCGACCTTGATTGTGCGGGGGCGTTACGCCTACGGTTACCTGGCCGCCGAAAAGGGCACCCATCGCCTGGTGCGGATTTCGCCCTTCAACGCCAACGACAAACGCCAAACCAGTTTTGTCGGGGTGGATGTGATGCCCCTCATTGCCGACGATGTGTCCGTAGACCTCGATCCCAAAGAACTGGAGATTACCACCACCCGCTCCGGCGGCAAAGGCGGTCAAAACGTCAACAAGGTGGAGACGGCGGTACGGGTCACCCATTTGCCCACGGGCATTGCGGTACGGTGTACCCAGGAGCGATCGCAATTGCAGAACAAAGAAAAAGCGTTGCAATTGTTGAAGGCGCGGCTGCTGGTGTTGGCCCGCGAGCAACACGCCCAAAAAATTGCCGACATTCGGGGCGACATTGTGGAGGCGGCTTGGGGCAACCAAATTCGCAATTATGTGTTCCACCCCTACCAATTGGTGAAAGACGTGCGCACCAGTTGGGAGACCACCGACGTGCAGGGGGTCATGGACGGCAAATTGGCGCCGTTTGTGCAGGCTTACCTCCGTCACCAAAATGGTCAGCAACAAAATGCCGCGATCGCCGTCTGAAACTTTGGTGGTTTTTCTGTGCGTGGATATGCAACGAGCTTTGCCAAAAAACGTTTGGGTGTTGGGTGTGGTGGCGGGGTTGGCGATGGGGCCCGGTGCGGCGATCGCCCAGCCCAACGAAGATCAGCTCAACAACTATGCCCGAGCGGTGTACGAAATCGAGCTGAAGCGTACCGAGTTGCTGACGCGGGCGCGCACCTATCCCAATTGGGAGCGGGTTGCTCGTCTGGCGGGCGATCGCAACGTTTCGGTGTGCGATTTGCGTCCCGAAGAACAGCCCGATTTTTTGCGGCCGTTGTGCGGCGAATTGTTTGCCTTTGCCGAGCAGGAGCGGCAGCGGCGGGGGTTTGCCACCAACCGCGACTTCAACGAAATCACCAAATTGCAACAACAGGAACCCCGGGTGCAACGGTACATCCAACAAAAAATGCTGGAGCTGGGCCGGAAACGGTAGAATCCCAGCCGCTACAATAATTGCCGAATGCAGCGGGAGTCACCATGACCGAAAAGCCAGCCTTGAGGGGAATCGAGAATGCAACCGAACAAGCGGCCGCATGGTCTGCCGCCTGGCAGGGCTGGACACCGCAGGATATTTTGGCCCAGGGGTTGGCGGATTTAGGGGAGCGGGTCGCTTTGGCCTCCAGCTTTGGGGCCGAGGACATGGTGTTGATCGACATGTTGTACCGGTTGCAGCCCACCGCCCGGGTGTTTACCCTGGATACGGGACGGCTGCCCTACGAAACCTACGATCTGTTGGCGACGGTGCAAAAGCGCTACCCCGAACTGCGGTTGCGGGTAATGTATCCGGACACGGCGGCGGTGGAAGAAATGGTGCAAACCCAAGGCATCAACCTGTTTTACGAGAGCGTGGAGAACCGGAAGCGGTGTTGCTACGTGCGCAAAGTGGAGCCGTTGGGGCGGGCCCTGGCGGATTTGGACGGATGGATCACGGGGTTGCGGCGCGACCAAACCGCCAACCGGGGGACGATGGCGGTGGTGGAAGCGGACACCGATAAACAATCCCAGCGCCCCATTTTCAAGTTCAATCCGTTGCTGGAATGGACGTGGGAGCAGGTGTGGGATTACCTGAAAACCCATGGGGTGCCCTACAACGCGCTGCACGATCGCGGCTATCCCAGCATTGGCTGTGCCCCGTGTACGCGGGCGGTGGCCCCCGACGAAGACCCCCGGGCGGGTCGCTGGTGGTGGGAGCAGGACAATCAAGAGTGTGGGTTGCACGTCACCGCCGACGGTCGGTTGGTGCGCGCGAAGGGCTAGTGGGCAAGCCGGCGCCGCAGCCCTGGCACAGTTGGCCCCCAGAACAGGTTTGCCAATTCTGGGAGACCTCGCCGGCGGGCTTGTCCTATGTGGTGGCGCGGCAAAGATTGCGCCGGTGGGGCCGGTTTCCGCCCCGCGCCGTCCCATCCGCTGATGGTGTTTTGGCAACCTTGGCTCAATCCCCTCACCTACGTTTTGTTGGGGATGGCCGCGGCGTTGCAGGTGTTTACGCCGGCCAGCGGCGACGGATGGTGGTTGGGGGCGATCGCCGCGTTGCACGGGGGGCTGGGTATGGTGGCCAACGGCCAAACCACCCGGTTGTTGGGCAAAGTCAAGGGTTTGGTGACCACATCGGCGGTGACGGTACGGCGGGACGGGGAAGATTTGATCTTGCCGGCCCGGGATTTGGTGCCGGGAGATGTGATGGCCCTGATCCCAGACACGGCCTGTCCGGTGGATGTGCGGCTGCTCGAAAGCGAAAATTTGCAGGTGAACGAAACGGCGATCGGGGGGGAAGGGTTGGTGGCCAAAGCGGCGCTGCCAACGGTGCCGGAAGATACCCCGCCCTTGGCCTGCACCAACATGGTCTATGCCGGAACAACGGTGGTGGCGGGCACCGGGTGGGGCGTGGTGGTGGCCGGCGGCCGGTTGACCTACGGCCAGACCCGGCGGCAACGGGAACGGCCCGCTTCCCAGTCCCATTTCGAGCTGCTCCGGTTTCGCCAGGGGGCGGTGGTGGCCGCTTCGGCGGTGGTGCTGGCGATCGCCGCCCTGAGTTTTGGTCAGCAACGGCCGTTGTCGGTGGCGACGGCCCTGGCGTTGGCCTTGGCGGTCTATCCCCAAAACCTGTTGCGGTGGGCCACCTTGGCCCAAGTGCAAGCCAGCAAACGGTTGGCCCTGCTGGGGATCGAAGTGCGGCACCCGGCGGCGATCGACACTTTGGGCCGCCTGACCACGGTGACGGCGGTGCTGACTTCGGATACGGATTTGGATTTGACGGCCCTGGAGATTTTGGGGGTGCAGCGCCACGGTTTGTTGCGGGCGAGCGAGGGGGATGCCAACGCCTTTGGGCAGGTGGTGGGGTTTGCCATCAACAGTGCCATGGGCGAAACCATTGAGCGGGTTCAGCTTTGGCAATCCTATGGCCAGGTGGTGGCGGTGGTGGGGGCCACGGTCGAAGATGTGCCCTTGATGAAAGCCGCCGATTTGGCGATCGCCGATCGCACCTGTCCCCGGTTGGTGCAGGAAGCGGCCGCGGTGGTTTTGCCCAAGGGGGATGGGGAGTATTTGGCGGAGGGGATTGTGGCAGGCCGTTGGGTGCGGGCCCACCTCCGGCAAAGTTTGATTTTGCAAGGCAGCGTAGCGATCGCCCTGTTGGTTTTGGCGGTGGCGG
>JAAUUG010000006.1 GCA_012031195.1 Oscillatoriales cyanobacterium SM2_1_8 | reverse complement strand
TTGCTTCAAAAGGCAACCGGTTCCGATCGCAAGGCAATCCGTTGGGTCGGAGAGGCAATCGGTTTCCATCAAAACCAAACGGGCTTCCTGAAAAACGTGGGCTCGACAAGCCAGAACCCACTCCTGGACTTGGGTTTCCCCTCACCCCAGCCTTTTCTCCGGCTCAGGCAACAGGGGGAGGGCGCCAAAACGCCTTTTTGTTCTCCTTCTCCGGAAGGGGATGGGGGTAATCAAGAAGCCAACCCTTGCCGTAAAATCGCCGCCCTTGAAGAACCAGGGGAGGGGTTTCAGGGCCCATGGGGCTCGCCCTGTCCTTCGTAGGTTAACGGCACGGCTTGGCGACGGCTTGGCGGCGGGGCTTGCCACGGAGCCGGGTAGTAAAAAATTTGCCTCAGGTCTTCGACGGCGGCCGAGGCGGTGTGAAAGCCCCGGTAGGTGCCCCAAAATTGGGCAGCCCGGAAGGACAAAATCGAGGAAACCTTGGCCCACAATTGTCCTTGATTCAGGGCGCTGAGGCTATCCCCTGCCACGTTGGCACTCCAGAGCCGCATCAAATCCCAGGCGGAAAACCGGGTTGCGGGAAAAATCTGCTGCAGGGCGATCGCCTCCCGCCGGTATCGGTTAAAAATGCGCCCCCAAGTTTCGCGGTGCCGGTGCACCACTTCGGCTTCGGCTTGGTAAGCCACGCCATACCCCAGCGCCAACACGGCTTTGGCCCAGGCCAGGTCTTCCAAACCGGTGAGGGTCTCGTCGTAGGGAAGTTGGGCCCAGAGCGATCGCCGGAGGGCGGCGTTGGCGTTGTTGCAAAAGGGATGGGTTTGCCAGGGGGTGCTGACCTCGGGGAACCACCGCGCAAAAATCCGATGCTCGGAAAACTGGGTGTCCTTGTCGCCCCGTTGTTTGCCGTAGACCAAGGCGATTTGGGGATTGGCCAGGAGGGGGGTCACCAACTGCTGCAACCAGTCGTCGTAGACCGGGTAGACATGGGCGCTGGCGATCGCCAAAATCTCGCCGGTGGCCGCGGCACACCCCCAATTCAGCGATCGCCCAAAGGAAAACGCGGCTTGGGGAATATGCACCACCTTGGTCGGATAGCGCCCCACCACCTCCAGGGTGCGATCGGTCGATCCGGAGTCCACCACCACGATTTCCGGCTCAAAATCTCCCCGTTGCCGCAAAATGCCAGCCAACAACCGACCGATGTCCCGCTCTTCGTTGCAGCAGCGCACAATTACCGAGACCCGCATTCGGCCTCCAACCGAGCCATCACCACCGCCCCCAACCGCGTGCCGCTGAGGCGATCGATTTCCCGCACCCCCGTCGGGCTGGTGACGTTGACTTCGGTTAAAAATCCGCCAATTACGTCCAACCCCACAAAAAACAACCCATCGGCCTGCAGTTTGGGGGCCAGCCTTTGGCAAATTTCCCGCTCCCGGGCCGTGATTTCGGTGGCTTCGGCCGCGCCGCCCGCCGCCATGTTGCCCCGAAATTCCCCCGAACCCGGTACCCGGTTCACCGCCCCAATCGGCTCCCCGTCCAGCACCACAATCCGCTTGTCCCCTTGCTGCGCCGCCGGGAGGTAGGCCTGCACCATCACCGGGGTGCGCCCCCGCTGGGTGCTCAATTCCACCAAAGAATTGAAATTGCGATCGCCCGGCACCAACAACAAAATTCCTTCCCCCCCCTTGCCCCCCAAGGGCTTCAAGACCGCCTGGCCGTGCTCAGCCATAAAGTCGGCAATCACGCGGCGATCGCCCGTGACCAGGGTCGGCGGCATCACCTCCGCAAAATGCAAGGCATACAGCTTTTCGTTGGCATTGCGCAGGCCAGCGGGTCGGTTCACCACCCGACACCCGGTAGCCATCAACAAATCCAGCAAATAGGTGGCGTAGAGGTACTCGGTGGTGACCGGCGGATCGGGGCGCATCCACACCACATCCATGTCCGCCAAATGGACCTCTTGCCAAGGGCCCACCTCATACCACGGGTCGGCCGCCTGCCAGCGATCGCCCGCCAAAGTCACGGGGTGAAGGGTAACCGGCTGCAATTGGGCCCAAACCTGCCCCCCCACGGCCCGCAGTCGGTGCATTTCCGTCCAAAATACCGTGTGCCCCGCGCCGACCGCCGCCTCCATCAAAGCCACGCTGGTGTCGTGGGTCGGATCGAGATGGGGGAGCGGATCGATGATGAAAACCAGCTTCATGGCAGTACCCACGGCAATTCTTGGAGTTTACCGTACCCAATGGTAAACTTAAAAAAATCTGTAACCTGCGTAACCCCATGTCTCCGAAAGCCACGGTAATTGCTCCTTCCATTCTGTCGGCCGATTTCAGCCGTTTGGGCGACGAAGTGCGGGCGGTCGATGCGGCCGGGGCCGATTGGATTCACGTCGATGTTATGGACGGTCGGTTTGTGCCCAACATCACCATCGGGCCTTTGGTGGTGGAAGCCCTGCGGCCGGTGACCACCAAACCCCTCGATGTGCATTTGATGATTGTGGAGCCGGAGAAGTACGTGGCCGATTTTGCCAAAGCTGGCGCCGACATCATTTCCGTCCACGCCGAACACAACGCCTCGCCGCACCTACACCGCACCCTCTGTCAAATTCGCGAACTGGGCAAGCAAGCCGGCGTGGTGCTGAATCCCTCGACCCCGCTCTCGCTGATTGAATACGTATTGGATGTGTGCGATTTGATTTTGCTGATGAGCGTGAACCCCGGTTTCGGCGGCCAAAGCTTCATTCCGTCGGTGGTGGGCAAAATCGCCAAGCTGCGCCAAATGTGCGACGATCGCGGTCTGAACCCTTGGATTGAGGTGGACGGCGGGCTCAAGGCCAACAACACCTGGCAAGTTCTGGAGGCCGGTGCCAACGCGATCGTGGCCGGTTCCGCTGTGTTCAAAGCCCCGGACTACGCCAAGGCGATCGAAGACATTCGCCACAGCAAACGCCCGACTGCCGTGGCGGTCTAGTTCCGAAACCCCCAGGCAATGGTTGGCGATGCATGGCACCCGTGGGGAACATCACAAAAAACAACCGGGGAGTCTACGGACTGAGGTTCAAACTTCCCGGTTGCACCCAGTGGAAATCATTGCCTTTGCCTTCGTTATGTAGGGTTCACCTATGGCTCACCTGCTAGATACCCGCACAACCAGCTTCGGTGACTTGGTTGGCAACGGCAAAATTTACCGAGTACCCTCTTTTCAACGTGATTATTCTTGGAAGCCAGAAAACTGGGAAGATCTTTGGCAAGACATTCTCGAACTAAACGCCAATCCCAACGCCAGCCACTATATGGGAGCCATTGTCCTGCAAACTTCCCGTTCCTCCGAGAAAGCATTCACCATCATTGATGGACAGCAGCGGCTGATCACCTTAAGCATTTTAGCCATTGCGGTTATTAACCAAATCAAAAAACTAGCCGATCAAGGACAAGAAACAGAAGCAAACCAAGAACGGCAAGAAATCTTAAAACGTGCCTACATCAGTCATAAAGATCCACGCTCTCTACGATATTCCAGCAAGATCATTTTGAATGAAGCCAACGATGATTTTTATCAAAGCAATCTCATTAACTTGCGACCACCGCGCAACATCCGCTCTTTATCAAAGTCCAACCAGTTGTTGTGGCAAGCTTTCGAGTATTTTGCAGCAGGTTTGCAAGAACTAAAAAATGTTGTTCAAGGCGGTGACAAGCTGACAGAATTCCTCACAGATAGCATTGCTCAAAGATTGATTTTTATTCAGATTAACGTTGAGGATGAGCTAAATGCTTACACCGTATTTGAGACGCTAAACGCCAGGGGCATTGAGCTCAGTTCTACAGACCTGTTGAAAAATTACATATTTTCCCTTTTTCGAGGACCGGATGACCTACAGGAAGCTCAAAGGCAGTGGCGCAGAATTATTAACGCTGTGCAAATGGAAAAGTTTCCCGACTTCCTGCGGTACTATCTCAATACCAAGCAATCCAAAATCCGAAAGGAGCGATTGTTCAAGATAATTCGCGATTCCGTAGAAGACGGCCGTCAAGCATTTGAAGTTTTGGATCAACTGGAAGAACTTGGCAGTTTGTTTGTAGCTCTTGGCAATCCCAACGATGTTTTCTGGCAGGATTATCCAGAAAGCCGGACATACATTTGTGAGTTGGAATTGTTTCGTGTCAAACAGGCCTATCCGACACTATTTATAGCATACCAAAGATTTTCTCCGGAAGATTTTACCCGCTTGCTGAAGCTGGTGAGTGTTCTTTCCTTTCGCTACATCGTTGTTGGTGGTCTCAATCCCAATGAAATGGAAGCACTTTACAGCAAAGCAGCCATGGCGATCGCCAGGGAAGACATCAAGAGCCCAAGGCAAGTTTTTGATGGTCTTCGTCCAGTGTATGTTTCGGACGAGAAGTTTCGGCAGGATTTTTCTTTGCTGTCCGTTCCTACCAAAGGCCAGAAGAAGAAACTGGCAAGCTACATCTTGGCGAAGCTCGAATCGGATGCTGCTGGGGTCGAGGTTTCTGAGGACAGTTTTTCGATTGAACACATTTTGCCGGAATCGCCCAATGAGGATTGGAGACAAAACCTCACAGAAACTCAAATCGAAGATATGGTCTATCGCCTTGGGAATTTAACCCCTTTGGAGCCCCATCTCAATCGCGACCTTGGCAACAAGTCTTACTCGACGAAACAGGAGGTTTATCAAAAGAGTAAGTACGCGCTGACGCGAAACCTACTGGCGGAAGAGTGGACGCCCGACACTTTGGCAGCACGCCAGAGACGTTTGGCTGACAGAGCCGTTCACATCTGGAAATCCGATTTTTCTTAGAAAATCATGGGCAAAGGCAAGTACCCCCACCTGTTGGGTTCCAAGTGGACGGCCACCAGCGACACCTTTGGCTGGCGACACTTTCTGGTGACCAATCGCAAAAACGAAGGCGGCATGGTTTTCGCTGAAATGAAGTCGGCTTGCGGCCCCGATGTCCGGTTTTGGGTGAACGCCAAAGCCCTCAAAGATCGGCGATTGTGGCTACCGGGCTGGGTTTTGCTGACGGATTTGACGCGCCAAGACCTACCTGCCCCCATCAATGATAGTCATTTTAATTAAGAATGCGCCTGTATAGCTGTTTTGCATAGCGACGAGACAAAACAACTCGGGTCGCAGGGGCGAAGCCCCGTATTGGTTCTATTAGACGTTCCTTGGGCAAGAAAAAACCGTGTCGGTTTTAATTAAAATAACTATACTTCGTGAAATTTACTGTATTGCTTGAACTGGCCCCCCACCCCTAAGCCGCGAAGGGGTGGCCGTAAACGGCTTTGATTTCCGCCAAAATCTCGTTGCTTTGGGCGATCGCGGCGTGCAGACGCCCCAGGTGCCGCTCGGCCTGCGCTTCGTTCAAAGAGCCTTCCGCCAACATTTCCACCGCCAACCGAATGGTGGTCTCGTAGCTGCGCAAGTCCCCCATCAACCGGTTGATGGGCAAAGTTGGGGCCACCGGTTTGTAATTTACCGCTTCGACGGCTGTTCGATCCCACATCATGTCCGGTTCTCCCATGGCGCTATGGTTATCAATGTAGTGTTCAATACAAAAGAAATCCTGAAGTTTCGTTTCTTCACAAACTTCGGTGTGTTCACTCACAGCCTGGTTTCGTCCCTGGGGTTTAATCCTTGGTCAAAGCCTACCCGAACCTTTGGCACAGGGCAGTTGGTTTTGTAACACTTTCTTAATATACGGGTTGGGGGCGGCGGCGGTCTGTATCTGCGATCGCATTGGGTGGGCTGTGGTACCGTACACCAAGGATGGAGGGTGGGGCATGGGCGGTCTCGGGCGTTGGGTCTACAAGCTGCTGCAAAGCGTGTTGTTGGGGGGCGCGTCCTGGCGCGGTTGTTGCGCGGCAAACTCCACCGCCGCAATACCCTGGAGCAAATGTCGATGGTGGGCACCGAGTCGCTGATCATTGCTTTGATTACAGCGGCCTTTGTCGGCGGCGTGTTCACCATTCAAGTGGCGAAGGAATTTATCAATTTTGGGGCCCAGCAGGCCATTGGCGGGGTGTTGGCGATCGCCTTGGCCCGGGGAGCTAACCCCCGTTTTGACGGCGGTGATTGTGGCGGGGCGGGTGGGGGCGGCTTTTGCGGCGGAGATTGGCACCATGGCGGTGACGGAGCAAATCGATGCGCTGCAGATGTTGGGCACCGAGCCGGTGGATTATTTGGCAACGCCCCGCTTGATCGCCTGTGTGTTGATGTTGCCGTTGGTCACGGCGTTGGCTTTGGTGACGGGCTATACCGGGGCCATGCTGGTGTCGGAGGGGTTGTTCGGCATTACCCGGCAGGTGTTTTTGAATTCGGGCCAAACCTTCCTGAAGCCGTGGGATTTGGTGGCGGCCATGGTCAAATCCGGGGTGTTTGGCGTGGCGATCGCCCTGATCGGTACCCAGTGGGGGTTGGCCACCACCGGCGGGGCGAAAGGGGTGGGTCAGGCGACCACTTCGGCGGTGGTTACCTCCCTGTTGGTGATTTTTACCAGCAATTTCTTTTTGTCTTGGTTGTTGTTTGGCGAAATCGGGGCGATCGCCGCCCAGAGTTTGGGGTTTTAGGTCGAACCCACCTTGGGGCTAGGGGAGCGGGCATCGGTACTTTGGGGTTTGGCCGCTTGCAACAAAACCACCCGCCGTTCGCGAACCACATCCAGGGCAATTTGCCACACCACCCGAAACGATTGGAACGATTCTTCGGAAATATCATCCCGATCCAAATCTTGAACGGCTTTGGTGAGAATGTCCAACAACAGCAACCGCTGAGATTCCAACAATTTGAGATCGGTGGCGGCGCGGCAGGCATGGATCACTTCGATCGCCTGTTGGCTGTAGGCATCGGCATTGTTTTTCTGCCGTTGCTCGAACCAGTTTTTGACTTCGGTGCCCCAAGACCACAACATCAGCACCACGGTCATGATCAGGGCCACATAGTCGGCGTTTTCTTGGATAAAAGAAGGTTTGTCGCGATCGTAATAGGAAATGGCGCCGGCGTGGAGCGCGGTCGGGCTATCGCTTTCGGTCGGAGCCCGAAATTGGAGGGCTAGCGGCCGGACATCCAGGAGTTCCGGCGGCACCGCATTGGCAATTTCTTGGCGACGTTCGAGGGCCACTTCGGTCAAAAGGCGCACCGCCACCGCGGGTACATCTTCGCGCACCAACAACAGGCGATCGACGGCGATCGTGGGCAAATCTTGTTCCGGCAGGGGCGGGATGCCACGGTAGGTGCCGGTGGGAATCGCCGTTGGCCGAAAAGCCGGAAACTTGAGCTGGAGGGCGCGGGCTTGTTCGATCGGCAACAACCGCACCTTGCTGTTGCGCACCAGATCGGCAATGGGGCGGTAGCCGAGGGCCCGCACCCGAAAAATGGCATCGGCCCCACCGGTTCGCAAAGCCAGGTTGGCTTCTTCTTCGGTATTGCCAACAAACAAAAAATCCCGATCCTGCAACCCAAAATGGGCGGCAATCTCCAAAAACGTGCGGTACTGCCCCCCCTTCGTCTGCAACCCAATGCGCTTCCCCTTGAGGTCGGTAAAGCGCTGAATCTTGGCCCGCTCGGCCACCAACAACTGAAAAGCATCCGGATAGAGGGTCACCATCAACCGGGCGATCGCCGGCGGGGGGATATCGGCTTGGGTGGCTGCCAGTTGGGTTTCGTTTTGGCTCAATTTTTCCAGGCTTTCCGAGGTTCCGGAAGTGGGCACCAACTCCAGCTGCAGGTTGGGATGGTAACGCTCGGCCACCTGTTTGAAGGCGTTCATCAAGATGTAGTTTTCGCTTTGTTCGGGGCTGGTGGCAATGCGCAACCGGTACACCTGATTGCGGCGGTACAACACCCAACCGAAAAAGCCGAGCAGACCCAGGTTGACCACAATGAGGGCAAAGGCGCTGAACCGAAAAAACGGCGAATTGGGGGAGGGGGAAACGGCCATAGAGCTGCCTGCTGCGATGGGGCTATCGTACGTTGCCATCCCCAAAATTTGTCAAGCTCGTGGAACACTCCCCGGCGATCGCCGTCACCAACCTTGGCAAATGGCAGACACCCTTGCCTAGCGGAGAGTTCTTCCCAGAGCTCTCCCTATTTTTATGCAGGACTTACACAAAGTGCCAATTGCCCTCATCCCCCAACCCCTTCTCCCAGAACGGGAGAAGGGGAGTAAAGCCCATATTTCCTTCTTAACCAAAGTGACTATAACTTGATTGAGACAGGGGCGGAACCCCTGTCTGGGGGCGTAGCCCCCAAACCCCGTTTCACGCCCATGACCGTCTCACATCTATTGTCTCCGAACTCACCTGAATCAGCCATATCACCAGCGATTCACGGCTCCATACGGCCTTCTTGGTCAACGCCAACACGGACTAGGCTTCTTCCCGCAACCGATCCAACACCGAGCGGTCTTCTAGGGTAGACAAATCGCCGCTGAAGTCGCCGCCAGCCGCCAGGGCCCGCAACAACCGCCGGACAATTTTGCCGGAGCGGGTTTTGGGCAAGGCCGGCGCAAACCGAATTTCCCCCGGCCGGCGATCGCCCCAATTTCTTGCCCGACGTGATTTTTCAATTCTTGACCGAGAGCTTCGCTGGGGGTTTGCCCCTCCGCCAAAATCACAAAAGCGCAAATTTCTTCCCCTTTGAGGGGATCGGGTTTGCCCACCACCGCCGCTTCGGCCACGGCTGGATGGGAGACCAAAGCCGACTCAATTTCCATGGTGCCCAGGCGATGGCCCGCCGCGTTGATCACGTCGTCCACCCGACCCATCACCCACAAATAGCCATCTTCATCTTGACGGGCCCCATCCCCCGCAAAATAAAAGTATTGGTTGCCTTGGGGGGGGATATGCTCCCAATAACTCCGCCGAAACCGTTCCGGGTCGCCAAACACCGTTCGCATCATCCCCGGCCAAGGATGGGTCACCGTTAGGTAGCCCCCCTCGTTCACGCCCACCGGTTTCCCGGTCAAATCCACCACCCGGGGCAAAATTCCCGGCAGAGGCAAGGCGGCCGAACCGGGCTTGGTGGCGATCGCCCCGGCAACGCGCTCACCATAATGCCCCCGGTCTCGGTCTGCCACCAAGTATCAACGATAGGGCAACGGCCCCCACCAACGATGTGGTGGTACCACATCCAAGCTTCGGGGTTGATCGGCTCGCCGACGGTACCCAATAGCCGCAAAGAAGAGAGGTCGCGGGCCCGGGGCAAATGCTCGCCAGCTTTGATGAAAGCCCGGATCGCCGTCGGGGCCGTATAGAAAATCGTCACCCCATATTTTTCGATGACATCCCAAAACAACCGGGAGTGGCTGGGCCGGGGCGCCCTTCGTACATGACGACCGTGGCGCCGTTGGACAACGGCCCGTACACAATGTAGCTGTGGCCGGTGATCCACCCAACGTCGGCGTGCACCAATACACATCGTCGTCCTGCAAATCAAACACCCATTGGCAGGTCATGTGGGCATAAAGGTTGTAGCCGGCGGTGGTGTGCACAACGCCTTTGGGCTTGCCGGTGCTGCCGCTGGTGTACAACACAAACAAGGTGTCTTCGCTGGCGCAGGGTTCCGCCGGACATTGGCCCGCCGCCCCGGTCTGCAAATCGTGCCACCAACTGTCCCGCCCCGGCACCATGGTCACCGGATGGGCAGCCCCCACGCGCTGAACCACCAGGACGTGCTGGACGCTGGGCACTCCGGCCAACGCTCGGTCGGCCTGATCTTTGAGGGGAACCACCGCATCTTTGCGCCATCCCCCGTCCGCCGTAATCAACACTTTGGCTTGCGCATCGTTGAGGCGATCTCGCAGCGCTTCGGCGCTAAACCCGCCAAACACCACCGAATGGGGCGCCCCCAACCGCGCACAGGCCAACATGGCGATCGCCGCTTCCGGAATCATGGGCAAGTAAATTCCCACCACATCCCCTTTGCTCACCCCCAAGGTCTTGAGAACGTTGGCCATTTGGCACACTTCGCGGTGCAGTTGGGCATAGGTCAGGGTTCGGCTGTCCCCCGGTTCCCCCTCCCACACGATCGCCGCTTTGTTCTTCCGCCAAGTCTTGAGGTGCCGATCCAAACAGTTGTGGCTGATGTTCAGCCTGCCCCCGTCAAACCACCGCGCCTGCGGCGGCTGCCAATCCAATACCGTCTGCCACCGCTCGAACCATTCCAGTTCCTGCCCCGCCAACTCTTCCCAAAAGGCACTCGGGTTCTCTTGGCTGCGATCGTACAGGGTGCGGTAAGCTTCGTAGCTGCCAATGCGCGCTTTTTCCGCAAAAAATGCCGGCGGCGCAAACAGCCGCTTTTCCTGCAACACCGACTCGATCGCCCGCTCGGTCATAACCCCATTTCCCGCTCGTGTGCCCCTGCTAAGGGATTCACCATACCGGAGGGCGGCTTCCCCCGCAACCCGATCCCGCAAATTGCCAAGTTTTTGGCGATTTCCTCGAAATACCTGATACGATAAGAAACGCTTTATGGGTGACTGGCGCAATGGCAGCGCGTCGGACTCTTAATCCGCTGGTTCTGGGTTCGAATCCCAGGTCACCCATTGGATAATCTGAAAATCGAATAATTTGAAGATCGGCAATCCAAGAAAAGCGCAGATCAAATGGCGACGCAGAAGGTTTGGCGATGGGCCGCGGTGCTGTTGGGGGCGATCGCCACGGGGGTTGAGGCCGCCGAGGTGCGGTTGGTGTTGCGGCGGGGCGATCGACAGGTGGTGGTGTATCGCGGCGAGGCGGTGCAGGCGCGGTATCCGGTGGCGGTGGGCAAGCGGGGTTGGGAAACGCCTTTGGGCCGGTTTGCGGTGCAGCGGTTGCAGAAAAATCCGATCTGGCAAAACCCCTGGACGAACCAAATTGTGCCGGCGGGGGCCAAAAATCCCTTGGGCAGCCGTTGGATTGGGTTTTGGTCGGACGGCCGCAACGACATTGGGTTTCACGGGACGCCCGATCGCGCATCGGTGGGGCAAGCGGCTTCCCACGGCTGTGTGCGGATGTTGGAGCCGGACATTCAAGCCCTGTTTGAGGTGGTGCAGCTCGGAACCCCGGTCGAGGTGGTGCCTTGACCCTTTGGGTTTGCCTGTTGGTGGCGGCGGTGGCCTACGCTCCGGTGCTGCCCACGTTCTTTTTGGCGGATGATTTTGGGTTTGTCGATCGCCTGGTGGGTTTGCCCTGGCGGGATTTGGGCTCCGAGTTGCATCGGTTTGGGGGGGCCGCCTTCTGGCGACCGTTGACGATCCTGAGTTTTTACCTGGATGGCCGGCTTTGGGGTCTGAATCCGGTGGGGTACCACCTCACCAGCGTGGGGCTGCACGGGTTGGCGGGGTATGCGCTGGCCCGGTGGCTTCAGCAAGCGTTGTCCCTGTCCCGGTGGGGGCGATCGCCGTGGCGGGTTGGTGGTTGGTGTGGCCGTGCCATGGCGAAGCGGTGACCTGGATTGCGGCCCGTTCCGATGTGTTGGTGACCCTCGGTTTGGTGGCGGCATTGTTTTGGTTGGACACCGATCGCCCCCGGTTGGCGGGTTTGGGGTTTGCCTGGGCTCTGTTGGCGAAGGAATCGGCTTGGTTGTTTCCGGTGGCGGTGCTGGGGTGGCGGGGGGGACGGGCCAGCTTGCCGTTTTGGGGGATTTGGGCGTTGTATTGGCCCCTGCGGTACCTGGCGTTGGGGCAATGGATCGGCGGGTACGGGGCCGGGGTGGAGGTGCCGACGGCCCTGGGCAACTTGGCGACGGCCCTGATCCGACCGGTGTTTCCCTGGGGCACGCCGATTTGGCTGGGGGGGATCGGTCTGGGGTTGCTGGCGCTCCGGGCGCCCCGTTGGGTGGCCCTGTCCCTGTTGTTTTTGTTGCCGGTGGCCCCCCTGGGCCTGACCGGACAGGAAGGGGAACGGTTTTTGCACCTGCCCTCGGTGTTTCTGGCGGGGGCGATCGCCCAGACGGTCGGGGGCCCATCCCCGTCGGTTTTTGGGTTTTCGGCGGGATTTGTACGGGTCGGTTGCTGTGGGGGAACCACGGCCGCTGGTTGACGGCCTCGGCGATCGCCCGGCAGTTGGTGCAGGATGTGGCCGCCCTACCTCCCCCCATCGCCGTGTTGACGGTGCCCGATACGATCGACGGGGTGTACGTGTTTCGCAATTCCTTTCGGCGGGCGATCGCCCGGTTTGCCCCCCAGCACGGTTTTCTCCGGGAACAGGCCTTGCAAACCCAATTGCCCGATCGCCATGGGGGGGGCGCGGTGTTTCCGGTGGCCGGGGGTTGGCAATGGGTCGGCACAACCCCCAGTGCTCTGGTGTTGCGGGCCCCTACCATTCCGGTGTGGGATGCCCAAGGCGATCGCTTTCGGTTTGCGGGCGATCGCGCCCTGTACTACCATCAGGGACGGTTGGTGCCGTGTTGCAGCAAATCCGGGATGGCAAACCAAATATAATCAATTTAATTAAAAGTGGGATGACTACGGTTGTTTTAATTGCCTTTACTCCCCTCTCCCAGGGAGGGAGAGGGGCTGGGGGTGAGGGCAAGATTGTCGCAAACACATTTGAAATGACTATGGCTGTTTTGCATAGCGACGAGACAAAACAAGTCGGGTCGCAGGGGCGAAGCCCCCGTATTGGTTCTATTAGACTTTCGTTGGGCACGAAAAAAACGTTTCAGTTTAATTAAAATGAATGTATAAACCAGGTGGGCTGCTTTAGGGTCGTCCAACTCCCGCGGGAAGGCGGCGCATTATGCCTCGTCTTTGGCGGTATCTACGGCCGGTTCGACGAAGCACCCCCAGTCAAGCCCCCATTTTTAGGGGATACTGAAGGCAAAAGTGGGCGATCGCCATGAACAAGTTTTCGTTGCCCCAATGGCAGCACCTCCAAACCAAATTGCAAGACACCCTGTCGGAATGGGATGCCCAGGCCCTGGCTGCCACCGAGCGGGCGATCGCCGACCTCGAAGCAAAGTTGCCCCACGATTTGGGTCAAAAGGCCCAAAAATGGTCGGGTCAAGTGACCCAAAATGTCGCGAAGTGGCTCCCGAAAAAGGACTAGGATTGCCCGGAGCCTAAACCCCCAGTCCTAAACCCAAAGCTGCGGGACAAAACAACCGTGGAGGCCATAGGGCACATGGTGGCGCAGGGGCAAAACCGCCACCGGCCCGGCCGCCAACTGCTGCGCCTCGAAAATGGCCACCTCCGTGCGATCGCGGGCCGCGTTGAACACCATCACCAAAACCCAGCCATCGTCTTCGGCGGTGCTTTGGGGACGGGGCACAAACACCGGCTCCCCCACAAACCCGCGCGGGCAAAACTGTAGGTTTGGGTCTGTTGGGTTTCCACATCCAGCTTGGCGATGCCCTGCAACGGCGCTTGGCCCGCCGGGTTGGTGGTCACGCCCAAGTACACATACCGATAGGGCTGACCCATGTACTGGGGATGAACGCTGGGGAATTCGCAGGAATGGGGAAACAACACCTGCCGTTCGGTTTCGCCGGTAGCCAAATTGATCCGAAACCGGCAGTATTCCCCCGGCACCACCTTCTCAAAATCGACTTGCCGGAAATCGGTGCCCGGCTCCAGTTTCGGATATTCCCGATAACACACCGAATCCAACACAATGCGATGGGGTTCACCGTCTTCGTAGGCGTTGCCGTGGTGGAAAATAAACCCCGCTTCCAGGGGCAACGTCGTCAAATGGCCGCTGCGATCCATGGCAAACAATTGCGAAGGCTCGCGATCGATGCTGGCGAGGCACTCCCCGGCCGTCCGCCACCCCAACACAAAGGGCAGGGGCTGGAACCGCACCGGATTTTGCACAAACAAACAGGTGTGGGGAGTCCAGGCAAAATCGTGCAAAAAGCAAAACCCGTTCACCTCTTGCTGAAAAGCTTGGTGCAATTGCCCGGCCCCATCCACTCGGTAACCGGTAATGCGCGACTTGGGCCCGGCTTCCACCCCAAACCCCCACAGGTCTCCCGTGGCCGGATCGCGGCGGGGATGGGCCGTAAACGTTTGTTTGGGCCCCAAACGCCCCTCAAAATCTTCGATGCCCAACGTCCCCAACGTATCGGGAGCCAGCCGGTAAGGCCGTGCCGCCTCCCACAGCGCCAACAGCTTTTCCCCTTGGTAAATGATGTTGGTGTTGGCAATGTTCTTTAACCGAAAATCAAAGGCATTGGCTAGCCAGCCCCCAGGCTTTTGGGTGCCAAACACCCCCCGATACAAAATTTTCCCCGCGGCGGCTTCCGCCAAAAATTCGGGGGTTTTCACAAAGCTGCAGGCAAAATGGGCCCGCTCGCCGGTGAGGGAAATCCGGCAAATCAGACCGTCCCCGTCAAAGGGATGACCGTACAACTCCCCGTTGCGATCGAGCAACCCCGGACCGTTCCGAAACAGGGTTCCCCGCAAATCCGCCGGCAGCACCCCTTCAATGGCGTCGATCCAGTAAGACTGCTCCTGCTCCAGGGAACGATACCCCCGCTGCCAATCCTCCCGGGCAAACGTCGGCTGGATGCTCCCCCTGCTCTTTGTGTTGGTCATAACCCCTTTGGTTCGCTTGTGGCCCCATCGCCTCAATTGTAACAATTTGTTGCGGCTCCAGGGTTGGGGCGTTGGGCTTATTGGTATTCGGTGGCGGCGATCGCCCAAGTGTTTTCGGGCCCCAAAACCAGGGTGATGCGCAACTGCTCGGTTTCGAGGCGGCCGTCCTTCATGCGGTACCGGAGGGTGGCTTCAACTTGGGCGCGATCGTTGTCCGCCATCACCTCTTTGGTTTGCAGCACTTCCACCTGGGCGACGGATTCCCACCACAAAAAAAAGTTGCTGTAGGTGCCGGCTCGATCTTGCTGAAATTCGGGCGTAAGCTGCGCCCAGGCGGGCTTGTAGCGGCGATCGTTGATCAGGGCATAGTAATCGCGGATGGCCGTTTCCGGCGCGGCCAGCACGGGGGCGGTCGGTGCTGGGGTGGGGGCCGGGGGCGGGGTCTGGGCAAAGTGTTTGGTGTCGGGGGCCGTCGCTTCGTTGCTGGCGAAGGCACAGTAGGCATCGGAAACTTCCTGAACGTAGGCATTCAGGGCTTCCATGCAGGCGGCCAGGGTGGCATAACGCCCCGCATACACCCGATGCCAATGGTCGCGGACGTTGGCAAAGTCGCCGGGGGCGATCCGACCGGCTTCGGCGTAGCCCTTTTCGGCCAAAGCGCGCACCCGATTGGCGGCGTTTTCCAGGTTGGCATAGCTGGAATCGGCCAAAAAGTAAAAGGCGGGCTGGGGCTGGGATGGGGGCGGTACCGGTTCCGGTTCCCGCAAGGTCGTCGGGGGCGGCGTGGCCGGCGGTACCGCTGGCGGCGGCGGTTTGAGGGCCAACCCCCAGGTGATCGCCCCCCCCAGGGCCACCGGCAAAAACCAAAACCAGCCCCCGCTGCGGCGGACATCCAGGGACGGCGAACAGGTTGCTGCCACGGCCACCGTGGCTTTGACCGGGGCTGGGCGGGGGGTCGGCACTTGCGGCGAGGTAGGGGGCACCGCCATCAGGGCCTGGCGCATGGCGGCGGCCGTGGCGTAGCGATCGCGGGGGTGGGGCTCCAAAGCCGTTTGCAACACCCGACCAAAATCTGGGGCCAGCCGGGGCAAATGGTTCTGCCAATGCCATTCACCAGTTTGGGGGTCTACCGGAAACTCCTGGGGCCAGCGACCGGTGAGGGCAAACAGGATGGTGAGGGCCAAACTGTACAAATCGCTGGCAAAAATGGGCTTCCCCGCCGCCTGTTCGGGGGGCATAAACCCCGGGGTGCCGATGATGATGGAACTGGGAACCGCATGGGCCGCCACCGTCGCCCGCAACCCCTCTTTGACGGCCCCAAAATCAATGGGCACGGCCGCACCGTCCCGCCGCCGCAACATCACGTTTTCTGGCTTGAGGTCTCGGTGCACCATCCCCTGACCGTGCACAATTTCCAGGGTCGTCAGCAAATCCATCAACAGCGATCGCCCAAATTCTTCGCTTTGCGGCCCCTGTTGCGCCACCAAATCCGCCAAGGTCTGCCCATCAATCCATTCCTGCACCAGGTAGAACTCGCCCCCCTCGGCAAAGTAGGCGTACAACCGAGGGATGCGATCGCAGGCGTTGCCCAACTGCTCCAAGACCACGGCTTCCCGCTGAAACCGCTCCTGCAAAAGGGTGCGTAGGGCTGGATTGTCGTTGGCCGGTTTGAGTTTTTTGATCACGCAACGCTGCCGCGACGGCAATTGCGCATCTTCCGCCAAAAACGTTTCCCCAAATCCCCCACTGCCCAGTTGTTTGAGGATGTGGTATCGCTGCCCAATGGCCGGCATAAGCTGTCCCAACCCCCTCCGTAACTATGGGTATTATGGGCCAAAGCCCCCCAGTCCCCAAACGGTTCCCACAGGGAATGGGTGGGGATGGGGCCAGGGAAAACCTCCAGGGTTTGTGGGCAAACGATCGCCTGGGTGGGGAAAATCGCGGCCAATCGGCAAAAGTCTGCTAACCTGACTGCAAAAATCCCGAGGGGGGTTGCCCCATGAGCCAAGTTATTGCCTTCACCAACAGCAAAGGCGGCACCGGCAAATCTACTTTGTGTGCCAACCTGGCCCACACCGTGGCGGAAACGGGAGCGCGGGTGCTGTTGATCGATTTGACCCCGCAGGTGACCTGCACCAGCCTCTTTCTGGGCGGCGACATGGAGGCGGAAGAAACAATCGTGGCGGCCCTCAAAAAGAAGCCGGAAAAGCATCTGGAAGATTTGGTGCGGGAAAGCGATAAGGGCTTGGACGTGGTGCCAGCCCACACCACCATGGCCGATGCCGTGTTGCACCTGTCCACCATTCAGTTGGGGAAAGAAGGGGTGCTCAAACGGGAAATCGAACGGGTGCGATCGCAATACGACTACATTTTTATCGACAGTCCGGGGGATCTGAACGAACTGACCGTCAATGCCATGGTGCCGGCCACCAAGATTCTGATTCCCACCCGTATCAACCGTACCGATTTTAGTTGCACCGAAACCACGGTAAAATTTATTCGGGATGCCGAAGAATTGATTGGGCCCCGTACCGTGAGGGTGGTTGTCAACATGCTCGATCCCCGTTACCTGCCCAACGGCTCGTGGCACAATTCCCATGCCGGCCGGTTGTACCATCAAGCCCAGGAAACCTTCAACGGCTCCCTGTGTGCGATCGCCATCCCCGACAGCAGCGATGTGCGGACCGCGTTCGATCGGGGGCAAACCGTTGGCGAATACCGTCGTCAAAGTGTGGTGGCGCAACGCATCCGTGAACTTGCACAATGTGAGGTGTTGGGTGAATGAACCTGCAACCCCGGTTTCGGCTGTCGCTGCCATCGCCGCAATGAGCGGTGAAATGGGCGTCGAAATAATGAACCCAACGACGAACCCAGCGATGAACACGCCGGCTAGCCAAACCCTGCGTCTTACGGCGGAACTGCAGGCTGCCCATGCCGAAATTTTGCGCCAACAGCAGGTCGTGGCCCAGTTGGAGCAACAGGTGGCGACTTTGCAAACCCGGATCGAAACCCTGCGCCTTGGTGAGCCCGAGGCCTACATCGTGGAGTTGCAGGAGCAGGTTTTGCAGCAAGCCAGCCAAGCGGCCGAACGGGAAGCCACCGTTCAATACTGGAAAGAACAATCCCTCAAACACCAACGGCACGCTTTGCAATTGAGTTCCGCCCTGGATCGCCTGCTGACGGAACGGGAGCCCCCGTCCGAGCCGCCCACGTTGCCGGTTGCCCCCCCCCCGGTTGCATCTCCCCCAAAAAACACTCCCCCCCCAAATACACCCCTCAAAAACCTATCCCCCCCAACATTCAGGGATCGGCAAAGGGACGATCGCCCTGCCCGGATTTCTGGGGCGTCGTTCGTGCACCGAAGCCTAGGGGGCGTCCACCCATCTTGCGTTACAATCAAAGCGCTGTATGAGAGCCGTTGCCATGCGTTCCCTTCTCCTCGGATTTCTGGCGACCGTTGTGGTGTTGCTGGGGGGCTGTAGCGTGGTGGATCGTTCCAGCTTGGCCAACAGTGATCGCCCAGCCGAACTTGCCCAACCTACCAACGCAACCGCCATGGCTTCTGCCGCCGACTATGCCGACCTCCCGCGCCTCAACGGCACCGCCAAAGTGTCCCTCAAGTTGGCGACCGGCACCGTCACCATTGATGTAGACGGCCAAAACGCACCCATCACCGCCGGCAATTTTGTGGATTTGGTGCAACGGGGCTTCTACAACGGTTTGACGTTCCACCGGGTGGAAAAAAGCCCGCAGCCGTTTGTGGTGCAGGGGGGCGATCCTTTGGGCAACGGCACCGGCGGCTTTGTCGATCCCCAGACCTCCCGCGAGCGGCGCATCCCCCTCGAAATCGCGCCCGTGGGCAAGCCTCCGGCATACGGCAACATCCTGCCGGCGGGCAACCGTCCCCAACTTTCCCATAGCCGGGGAGCGGTGGCGATGGCCCGTTCCGCCAACCCCAATTCCGCTTCGTCGCAGTTTTATATTACCCTCAGCAACACCGACTTTTGGACGGCTCCTATGCCGTGTTTGGCTACGTGCGCAGCCCGGAGGACATGGCTTTGGTGGATCAAATCAAGGTAGGCGATCGCATCGAAGCGGCCACGGTGGTAGCCGGGGCGGAAAACCTGCAGAAGGGCAAGTAAAACCAAACCTATGGATGCCGTGTTGCAGGTAGAAGGGTTGCACAAGGCCTACGGCGATCGCCCGGCGGTGCAAGACCTCTCGTTTAGCGTGAACCCCGGCACCATCTACGGGTTGCTGGGGCCCAACGGGGCGGGCAAAACCACGGCAATCCGTTGCATCTGCACCCTGATGCGACCCGATCGCGGGCGGGTGGTGGTGGCGGGGGCCACCGATCCCAAAGCAATCCGGCGGCGTTTGGGGTATGTCGCCCAAGAAGTGGCCTTGGACAAGGTGCTGACGGGACGGGGAGTTGTTGGCGTTGCAGGGGGGCGATGTACCATTTGCCGCCCGCCCAAATCCGGGCCCGCACGGCGGAGGTGTTGGCGCTGTTGGCCCTCACGGAATACGGCGATCGCCGGACGGGTACCTACTCCGGCGGGCTCAAGAAACGGTTGGACTTGGCGGCTGGGTTGTTGCACAATCCCCAGGTTTTGGTGTTGGATGAACCCACGGTGGGCTTGGATTTGCCCAGCCGCAGCGCCATTTGGGAATTTTTGCGGCAATTGCGGCAGCGGGGCACCACGGTCTTGCTCACCAGCCACTACCTCGAAGAAATCGATGCCCTCAGCGATCGCGTGGCCATTTTGGATCGGGGTCAAATTGTGGCGGAGGGTACCCCCGACCAACTCAAAGACGGCTTGGGGGGCGATCGCCTGACGGTGAAGATCCGGGAGTTTGCCGAGCGCGCCGAAGCGGAACAGGCCCTCCACCTCCTGCAAACCCAAGTCTGGGTCAAAGGCAGCCGCATCAATGCTTTGCAGGGAAACGCCATCAACCTGACCGTGGCCCGGGATAGCGATACCTCGGTGGTGCGATCGCTCTTGGCGCGCAACCTGCCCCTGTTTTCGTTGTCCCAGTCCCGCCCCAGCCTCGACGACGTGTTTTTGGCCGCCACCGGCCAAACCCTGACCGATGCCGACCTGGCCGCCCGGGAATCCCCTCGGAAATAAGTCAAAATTCCGTGACAGAATAAAGGCAGTTCTGTCGCGGGGATCCCTATGGGTTTGCATCGACTGGTGTATGTCAGCCAAGCACGGCCGAGCCTAGGCTACGCCGATTTGTTTGACATCATGGAAAAATCGGAGCGCAACAACAAGCCGGCGGGGCTGACGGGGTTGTTGTGTTTTGGGGACGGTTGGTTTTTGCAGGCTTTGGAGGGGCATCGGTTGGCCATCAGCCAGACCTACAACCGGATTGTGGGGGATACCCGCCATCTGAACGCCGAGCTGTTGGAATTTTCGCCGATCGCCCAGCGGGATTTTCTGGATTGGTCGATGAAAGCGATTCAGGTGGGGCAAGAAAAACAGGAGCGCGAAATCATTTTGCGGCATTCCGTCAACGACATGTTTACGCCGGTGGCCATGGATGCGGGTCAGTGTTTGGCTTTGATGAAAGAATTGGCCGCCTTTCACCAACGGCGCGGAGTTTAGGGGGAGGCTACACTGGGGAGCAGCGTCGTTCTTTCGAGCTATCTTTCGAGCTTATGGCCGCTTTTGATTTGCAGACCCCCTGGCCCCCCGCCGCCGATCAACCCAAAGCGATCGCCCAATTGGTCGATGGCTTGCAAGCCGGGCAGCGCTTCCAGACGTTGTTGGGGGCCACCGGCACCGGCAAAACCATGACCGTCGCCAGCGCGATCGCCCAGTACGGCAAACCCGCGTTGGTTTTGGCCCACAACAAAACGTTGGCGGCCCAACTTTGCAACGAGTTGCGGCAATTTTTTCCCCACAACGCCGTCGAGTATTTTATTAGTTATTACGACTACTACCAACCGGAAGCCTACATTCCCGTTACCGACACCTACATCGAAAAAAGCGCTTCCATCAACGACGAGATCGACATGTTGCGGCACTCCGCCACGCGGTCTTTGTTCGAGCGGCGGGATGCGATCGTGGTGGCTTCGGTCAGTTGCATCTATGGGTTGGGGATTCCCGAAGAGTACCTCAAGGCGGCGGTGCCCTTGCGGGTGGGGGGCACCTACGACCAACGGGAATTGTTGCGGGTGTTGGCGGGGATTCAATACGAACGCAACGACGTGGAAATGGGACGGGGGCGATTTCGGGTCAAAGGGGACATTTTGGAAATTGGCCCGGCCTACGAAGATCGGGTGATCCGCATTGAGTTCTTTGGCGATGAAGTGGAAGCCATCCGCTACGTCGATCCGATCACCGGCGAAATTTTGCAGAGTTTGGAAGGCTTGAACCTGTACCCGGCCCGCCACTTTGTCACCCCCAAGGATCGATTGGCCACCGCCTGCGAGGCGATCGAAGCGGAGTTGGGCGATCGCCTGGAGGAATTGAGCGCCCAAAACAAATTGGTGGAGGCCCAACGGTTGGAGCAACGCACCCGTTACGACCTGGAATTGTTGCGGGAAGTGGGCTTTTGCAACGGTGTGGAAAACTATGCCCGGCACTTGGCGGGGCGGGAACCGGGGTCGCCGCCGGCCTGTTTGGTGGATTATTTCCCCGAGGATTGGCTGTTGGTGGTGGACGAGTCCCACGTCACGGTGCCCCAAATTCGGGGGATGTACAACGGCGATCGGGCCCGGAAAACGGTTTTGATCGAGCACGGCTTTCGGTTGCCCAGCGCCGCCGACAATCGCCCCCTCAAAGCGGAAGAATTTTGGGGCAAAGTCAACCAGTGCATTTTTGTTTCGGCCACGCCGGGGGATTGGGAACTGGAAATTTCCACCCAAATTGTGGAGCAGATTGTGCGGCCCACCGGTGTCCTCGATCCGGAGGTGTTTGTGCGGCCCACCGAAGGGCAAGTCGATGATTTGCTGGGGGAAATCAAAGCGCGGGTGACGCGGCGGGAACGGGTCTTGGTCACCACCCTCACCAAGCGGATGGCGGAAGACCTCACCGCCTACCTGGAGGAGCGGGGCATTGCCGTCAAGTATTTGCACTCCGACATCAAGGCGATCGAGCGAATTGAGATTTTGCAGGCGTTGCGTCAGGGGTCCTTCGATGTCTTGATCGGCGTGAACCTGTTGCGGGAGGGTCTGGATTTGCCGGAAGTGTCTTTGGTGGCGATTTTGGATGCGGACAAGGAGGGTTTTTTGCGGGCCGAGCGATCGCTGATTCAGACCATTGGGCGGGCGGCGCGGCACATCCACGGGCAGGCAATTTTGTATGCCGATCGCTTTACCGACAGCATGGCCAAAGCGATTCGGGAAACCGAGCGGCGGCGGGCGCTGCAAATCGAGCACAACCAACGGCACGGCATCACCCCCCAACCGGTGGTCAAAAAAATTGACAACGCCATCTTAAATTTCCTGTCGATTTCGCGGCGGGTGCAGGAGCAGGCCACCGGCTACAGCGTGGCGGAAGTTGCCTTGGACGATTTGCCCGAAGCGATTCAAACCCTGGAAACCCAAATGAAAGAAGCCGCCAAAAACCTGGAGTTTGAAAAAGCCGCCGAACTGCGCGATCGCATCCGCAAACTGCGTGATCGGCTGGTGGGTCGGGCCCCATGACGTAAACTTGAAGAAAGGTATAGCCGCAAACAGGTTGATTAAGACGGGGTGCAGGGGTGGAACCCCCAACCCCCCTTTCCGGCCCATGTCTGAACTTGCCCGAATATAGCTATAAACCCCGGCAGCCATGAGCAAGACCCCTTTTCTGCGCAACATCCGGCCCATCACCCCCCCGATCGCCCCCCCGGGCAGCGAAGCCGGGGCTTTGGTCCCGACGGCGGCCGCAGATGAAAACATGGCGATCATCGAGGAAGAGGAAGAAAAAGCCGAAGACGATGTGGAAATGGGGTTGCTGGATCACCTCGAAGAATTGCGGGGGCGATTGTTTGCGGCGTTGATCGCGGTCTTGGTGGCGATCGCCGGTTGTTTTGTGTTTGTGAACAAAATTGTGGCGCTGTTGGAGGTGCCGGCCGGCCCCGTGAAGTTTTTGCAACTGGCTCCGGGGGAATACTTTTTTGTGTCGGTGAAGGTGGCCGGCTACAGCGGTTTGTTGGTGGCCAGCCCGTTTATTTTGTATCAAATCCTGCAATTTGTGTTGCCGGGGCTGACGCGGCGGGAGCGGCGGTTGGTGGGGCCGGTGGTCTTGGGTTCCACGGTGTTGTTTGGGCTGGGGTTAGGGTTTGCCTACAGCGCTTTGATTCCGGCCGCGTTGCGGTTTTTCATCAACTACGGCGGCGAGGTGGTGGAGCAACTGTGGTCGATCGATCGGTATTTTGAATTTGTGTTGTTGTTGTTGTTCAGCACCGGGCTGGCGTTTCAGATTCCCGTGGTGCAGGCGTTGTTGGGGGCGTTGGGCATTGTCACAGCGGCACAAATGCTCAAAGGTTGGCGCTATGTGGTGTTGGGGGCGGCCGTGTTGGGGGCCGTGTTGACCCCTTCTACCGATCCATTGACCCAATCCCTGTTGGCGGGGGCGGTGGCCGGTTTGTATTTTGGCGGCATTGGCTTGGTGAAGTTGATGGGCAAATAGCGGTGGGGAACACCGAAGTTCCGCTGCAGAGGCGTTTTCGTCGCGAGTTGTTGGGGGGGGTGCTCTTTTTGGGGTGCTGTTGTTGGTGGGCACCCTGGGGTTTCAGGTGTTGGAAGAAGGTTGGCAGCCCCTCGATGCCTTCTACATGACCGCCATCACCCTATCGACGGTGGGCTACGGCGAGACCCATCCCCTGAGCGATCGGGGCCGGTTGTTTGCTGTATTTCTGATTTTTGCCGGGTTGATTGGCATCGGCTATGTGGTCAACCGCTTTACGGAAGCGGTGGTGCAGGGGTATTTTGAGGAACAGTTTCGGGCAAGGCAGCGCCAACGGCTGATGGAATCCCTCGATCGCCATTACATTGTGTGCGGCTACGGCCGGACGGGAAAGCAAGTCGCCGTGGAGTTTCAGGCGGAAGGCATTCCCTTTGTGGTGGTGGACATGGAGCCGGCGGAGGTGGAAAAAGCCCAGGCGGCGGGCTACAAAGCGGTGTGCGGGGATGCCACCCTCGATGAAACGCTGTCGCGGCTGGGAATTGGGCGGGCCCGGGGGGTGGTCTGCGCCCTGGCCTCCGATGCCGAAAATTTGTACGTGGTGCTTTCTGCCAAAACCTTGAATCCGGCGGTACGGGTGATTTCCCGGGCCAGCACCGAAGAGGCGATCGCCAAGTTGCAGCGGGCGGGGGCCGACAGCGCCATTTCGCCTTACATTACGGGGGGCAAACGATTGGCGGCTTCGGCCTTGCGCCCCCAAGTGCTGGATTTTGTGGATGGGGGCCCGTCTCCGGCGGCAATCGGGCGTTTTACATCGAAGAAACCCGTCTGGATGGCGACGTTTGCCCCTATGTGGGGACACCCTCAGCGAAGCCAAATTGCGATCGCAGACTGGGGCTTTGGTGGTGGCGATCCGCCGCAGCGATGGCATGTTGTTGCCCGGCCCCAGCGCCGAGACCCTGTTGCGGGACGGCGATACCCTGATCTGCATGGGCACGGCCGAACAACTGCGGATGCTCAATCAACTGCTCAGCCCCCTCGCCGGGCCCCGATCGCCCCGTTCCCCCCGTCCCCCCGATGTGGGCGGGGATTGATCCCCTCACCCGGCCCCTGCTGGGTTGTGACCTGCCTTGGCGGCCGGTGCTGTCCCCCGAGCAACTCGCCTATGGGTGCCATCAGGGTCAAATGCCGGGGGTGATCGCCGAGGTGGCGGCCCCCCTGCAACGTCTGTGTCCGGAGGTGTGCCGGCGGGTGGCGATCGAGGGAGGTTGGCTCAATCTTTACCTGAGCGACCCTTGGGCGATCGCGGCGTGGCGCCAACTGCCCACCGCCTTGCCCCCCGAGCGGTTGGCCACCGAACCCCTGTCCTTGCCGGCCTATGCCCATGCGCGCAATTGTGCCTGGCTGCGCTTGGCGGGGCCCCCACCCCAAACCTATGCCTTGGGCCCGGTGCGGAGTTTGGTGGGAGCCTTGCTGGCCGCTGCCTACCGCCCGCTCCCGATCTTCGGCACCCAACTGGCCCGCCACTGCCTAGAGGCCCGCATTGCCCATCCCGGGACGGAGGTGTTGGATGGGGTTGCCCCAGCCTGTTGGGGGTTGCAAAGGGTTTTTGGCCCGTTGCCCACCTACTTATAGACGTGAGCTCGACGGTGGAGATTTTGCTAAAAGGCTCTCCCAGTATCGGTTTCTTGTGTTCCCTCATCCCCTAACCCCTTCTCCCAAGCAGGGAGAAGGGGAAAAGAGGCGCTTTGGCACCCTCTCTCATTTTTGGAGAGGGCTGGGGTGAGGGCAAGATTGTCGCAAACACATTTGAAATGACTATAAACTTGGCCCGAACCCTCTTTCAGGCCGGCGACGACAGCAAAAAGCCCACGGTAAACCCGGCAATGGTGGAAAATGCGACCGAAGCGCCCCCCAGCTCATAGGCTTCGGGGATGATGGTGCTGGAGAGCATGGCCAGAATCGCGCCGCCGGACAAAGCCCGGACAAAGGCCAACCCCACCGGCGGCACCGTGCCCGCCAAAAAGCTGCCCAAACCGGCAAAGGCGCCGCAGAGCAGAATCGCGACCGCCCACAACAGCAAAATGCGGCTGCGCCGCAGTCCCGCCTGCCTGAGCCCCATGGAACTGGAGAGGGCTTCGGGAAAGTTGGACAAAAAGACCGCCAGCAAAAAAGCCAACGTGGTGTTGGGGTTGGTGGAGTCAATGCCGATCGCGATCGATTCGGGGATGTTGTCCAACATGGTGCCCACCAGAATGGCCAAGGGCGCGGAACGGCTGGCCTCCAACAATCCTTCGATCAGCCGCTCTTCCTCTGCCGAAGAAAGATCGATTTCGGCACTGTCGAGCACCTGCCGCCGCCACCGATCCAAATCCTGAACCGCCCGAGCCTGAGACTCCGTCGCCGATCGCAACCGTCGGGCCAACGCGCGGCTGAGGGCCCCCGCAATGTGGGGCGATCGCGACATCACGTCGTCAAAATGTTCCTGTTTGAGTTGGTACAGCTCCATGGGGGTACGGGCCACCACCGATGCCGAACGGGGTTGATGGGTCAAGAGCGCCATTTCACCAAACACTTCGCCGGGGCCCAATACCGCCACCGGGCGATCGCCTTTGACCACATCGGCTTCGCCTTCCACAATCAAATAGAAAGAGTCGCCGGGCTCCCCTTCGCGGCAAATGGCCTCCCCGCTCTCCACCGACATCGGATGCAACAAAGAGACCATGGCTTGGGCTTCCCCGGGGGGCAAGTTGCGCATGACTTCGACGTGGGCGACCCGCGCCAACACTGCCGAGGTTTCCTCGCGCCGACGTTCAAACAAAAACCGCCGCCGGGAAGCCGATTTGCGCAGGAATCCCCCCTGTTCGTCCACCAAACGGGTGATGCCGATAAACAAGCTGCTGCCCACGGCAAACCCCCCCAGCAGGGGCCAGGGCCCCCCGTCCCGAAACGCCGTGAGGGCCACTTCGTAGGAAACCGCGGAAATGAGGGTGCCGCTGCCAAAGGCCATGACGGTGGCCGAAACCACCCGTCGGGGTTGCCAGACGGTGCCGACGATGGCCCCCAGCCCCAAACCGGACGCGCCCAACACCCCTTGCACCACGGCTTCTAGCACCCAATCCTCCTCAAGGTATCGCTTTGCTGGGGGCGGCCCCGGTCACCAGCCAAAACAGCGATCGCAAACTGTCGCGGGCAATTTTGCCGGCCGGTTCGGGATCGTGGCGGGTCGGTACCGGCTGCGGGTGAATGCTTAAGCCTCGGCTGCCCAAAACAATCGCCCCGATGGCCCGCGCCCGTGGCATATGAAAGGCAGAGGTCACCAAATACACATCGGTCACGCCGTCGGCCAACAGCCGATCAACGATGGTAGTGAAGTTGGTCACGGTATCGGCGGCCCGGTAGTCGAGATGCACCCGCTTGAGATCGATCCCCGATTTTCAAAAACGTAGCGGGCGTAGGGCTCAGGGCTGCCGCTGCTGACATAAACCGCCGCCGTGGGCATTTGCCGGGCCAGGCGGGCAGCAAACCATTCTCGATCTTCGGCCCCACCCAAAACCAGGATGGCCGGTACCTTGCGATCGCCTTGGGCCCAACTGCCCATCACCAAAGCGATCGCCAACAACGTTACTGCCACGATGCCTAGTCCCTGCCAACCCCGTCTCGCTTTCCTGTCCATGGTTGTCCCCTACAATTCGCGCCGCCCTTCCAAAGCTCGAGCCAGGGTTACTTCATCTGCATATTCTAAATCCCCGCCCATCGGAATCCCAAAGGCAATGCGGGTAACTTTGGTAAAGGGCTTGAGCAGGTTGCCGGTATACAAAGCGGTGGTTTCTCCTTCGACGCTGGGCCCAATCGCCAAAATCACCTCCTGAATGCCCCCTTGGCCAACCCGCTGCACCAAACTTTGCAGGTTGAGGCGATCGGGGCCGATGCCGTCCATGGGGGACAGGGTGCCCCCCAACACATGGTACAAACCCCGGTATTCGCGGGTTTTTTCGAGGGCAATCAAATCCTTGCTGGTGGCGACGACGCAGACGGTGGCGCGATCGCGGCGGGGGTCGTTGGCAAATGTCGCACACGGGGGCGGCGGACAGGTTGCCGCAGACGGTGCACTGACCCATTTGTTGTTTGGCTTCGATCAGGGCTTTGGCCAAACTCTCGATTTCGGCTTCGGGGCGCGACAGCAAATGAAAAGCCAGCCGCTGGGCCGTTTTGGGGCCGATGCCCGGCAAGCGTTGCAACTGTTCGATGAGGTTGCCGAGGGGACGGGCGTACAAGTTTTGCTTAGCCAAACCGCGCCCTTCACGCTAGCAGGTTTTGCCGTCGGAAACAACGTGATACCCTGGAAAGCCGTTGTATGGGGAGCCGCCATGGGCACGATCGCCTTGATGGGAGCCGGGTTGTTGGCCGTGGCTGGGGGATTGCCCCGCGACAATCCGGAGCTGCAAATTGGGATTGGGCAACGTTTTGGCGAAAATGCCCGGGATACCCTGACCCTGAGCGCGCTGCCGGGCGATCGCCTCACCCTCGAATTTGCGGAAACCATCGCGGGCGATCGCCCCCAACGGGTGACCGTTCCCCAAGTGACCGTGACGATCGCCGCCGAGAACCTGCCGACCCCTGGGGAGCGCCAAACGGTGATTTTAAGCCATCACCGCAGTTACGAAAATGCCGCCGCCAGTGCCTTTCGGTTGACTGCCCAGGGCATCCCCACCGACATTGTGCAACCCCGCCGCTGGCAGGTCTGGGCCAAACGGGATACCTTCCAGACGGTGCCCCTGCGCCAAGTGTTGATGCAGGAGTTGCACGCCCAGGGGTTCGAGCGCGCGAGCTTAGAAACTCGCCGCGATCGCCAACGGTTGGGGTTGTCGTGGCAGGCGGGCAATTTTCGCTACCGCCGCGATCGCCTGACGGTGCGGGCCGGCAACGGGGTGGTGCGGGTGAACGGCCGGCCGTACGGCGGTCGCCTGGTGCTGCAACCCAACGCCTTCGGAACCTTTACCGTGGTGAATTGGGTGCCCCTCGAAACCTATTTGCGGGGGGTGGTGCCCCACGAGATCGGCAGCCAAGCCCCCTTTGCCGCCGTGCAGGCCCAAGCCATTCTGGCCCGCAGCTATGCCCTCGCCAGCCGCCAGCGCTTCGTGGCGGACAACTACGAATTGTGTGCCACCACCCAATGCCAGGTTTATCGCGGCTTGGAAGGCACCAGCGCCTATACCGATCGGGCGATCGCCTCGACCCGGGGGTTGGTGCTCACCCACCAAGGCCAAATCATTGATGCGCTGTATTCTTCGACCACCGGCGGCATCACCGCCAATTACCACGACCTCTGGGACGGCGCCACCCGCCCCTACCTCAAATCGGTGTGGGATGCTCCCCCTCCCCCCCCGCAGCGCGACCTCAGCGACGAAGCCAACTTCCAGCGTTTTATCGCCCTGCGCCAAGGTTTCCATGAAGAGGGTTGGAGCCATTTCCGCTGGCAAAAAGAAAGCTCCCTCGACGAGATTCGCAAAACCCTGGGGGCGTTTTTGCAAATGTCGGGCGATCGACAGCCTCCCCCCCGGGAAATTCGCTCGCTGCAAATTACCAAGCGGGCCCCCTCCGGCCGCGTCCAAGCCATCGCCGTCGAAACCGAAAACCGCACCCTCACCATCGAAAAAGACGAGATCATCGATGCGTTTGCCGCCCCCAACAGCCTGTTGTTCTACCTCGAACCGAAGATGTCCGGCCCCACCCTGCAAGGTTATCGGTTCCGGGGGGGCGGCCTGGGGCACGGCGTGGGCATGAGCCAAACCGGTTCCTACACCCTGGCGCGCCGGGGTTTCTCCTTCGCGCAAATCCTCGACTTTTACTACACCGACACGCGGCTGCAACCCCTGCCCCGTTAAAGTTGGTTGGCGGGGCCCAGAGGGGGGTTACCGCGGGGCAAGCTGCTGCAGAACATCGCCAACCAAATACAGGGAACCGCAAACGACGGGGAGGGCGGTCGCCGGCACTTGGGATAGGGCCTCCTGCCAGGTGGCGGCTTGGCCAACGGTTGCACCATCGGGCACCCAACCGCTCAACTCGGCGAACGCAAAACTCTCGTGGCCGGGCACAGGGACTGGCCATACCCGATCGCCTGCCCGGAGCAGGGCCGACACCATGGCCGCCCCGTCTTTGGTGCGCAGAATGCCGACAATCCAGTGGCGAGGGTGGGGGACAGGCTGTCCACATAATTGCGCAAACGGTGAATGCCGTCCAGGTTGTGGGCTCCGTCCACCAAAACCGCCCGCCCCGCCACCGCCACGGTTTGCAAACGCCCCGGCCATTTGGTTTCCCGCAACCCTTGCTCGATCGCCGTTTCGGGGATAGCCCACCCCCGTGCCTGCAGCGATCGCACCAGGGCCACGGCGATCGCCGCGTTTCCGAATTGATGGGCCCCTGGCAACGCCAAAGCATATTCTGAGGTCGGCGCCACCCCACGTCAGGGGCGCCCCCAACC
>JAAUUG010000171.1 GCA_012031195.1 Oscillatoriales cyanobacterium SM2_1_8 | reverse complement strand
TCCGGTTAAAACCTCGCGAGTTCGGTTAAAACCCAACTGTTCCGGTTAAAACCTCGCGAGTTCGGTTAGAAACCCAATTGGTTCCGGTTAAAACCTCGCGAGTTCGGTTAGAAACCCAACTCGGTCGGTGGCAAACCCAATTCAGTCGGTTGAGAACCCACTTGCCGTCCGCAATTTCTGCACTGCCGCCACCACCACCTCGGCGGCCCGATCGACGTCTGCTTCCTGGTGAAAACTCCCCAGCCCAAACCGCAACGCCGCATTGGCCAGGGCGGGCGATCGCCCAAGCGGCCAAGACGTGGGAGGGGTGCCCCGTCGCGCAAGCCGAACCGCTGGAAACCGTCAGATGGGGCCGCACCTCAGCCAACAAAGCGCTGCCGTTGACCCCGGGCACGCTGAAATTGAGGTTGTGGGGCAGCCGGGGGGTCAGGGCACCGTTCAAGATCAAATCGGGCAGGGCCGCCGTGAGCCGGGCCCACAGGCGATCGCGCAGGGTGGCCAGCCGGGGGCCCTCATCGGGCAGAGCGGCGATCGCCAAAGTCATGGCTTTGGCCATCCCCACAATCAAGGGCACATTGAGGGTGCCCGATCGCCGTTCTGCTTCTTGACCACCGCCGTGGAGTTGGGGGGCCAAGGGCGTACCCGTGCGCACATAGAGGGCCCCGATGCCCTTGGGACCGTAGCATTTGTGGGCCGTCAACGCCAGCAGATCGACCGCGGCCACCTGGAGGGGAATTTTGCCGATCGCCTGGGCGGCATCGGTGTGCAACAAGATGCCCCGTTCCCGACAAAGGGCCCCGATTTCCGCCAAAGGATGCAACACCCCAATTTCGTTGTTGGCCGCCATGATCGACACCAACACCGTATCGGGGCGCAGCGCCGCCGCCAATTGGCTCAAGTCAAGCTGCCCGATCCCGTTCACCGGCAGGTAGTCCACGGTAAACCCCAGTCGGGCAAGGTAGGCACAGGGGGCCAACACGGCGCTGTGCTCGGTTTGCACCGTCACCAGGTGGCGACCGCGCGCGAGACAGGCTTCGGCCACGCCCTTGATCGCCAAATTGTTGGCTTCGGTCGCCCCGCTGGTAAAGACAATTTCGCTCGGCAGGGCCCCGATCGCCGTCGCCATGGTTGCTCGGGCCTGGGCCACCGCCGCTTCGGCTTCCCAACCCCACACCGAAGCGCCGGCCGGATTGCCAAAGCATTCCGACCAATAGGGAGCCATGGCCTGCACCACCGCCTCGGCCACAGGGGTGGTGGCATGGCAGTCAAAGTAGAGGGGTTTCGTCATGCTCCCACTTTGCCACAACCAGCGCCGTCGCCACCACCGGGGCCAACACCGCCGTTAATACCCGCCGCCCCAAGGAAACCAACCGAAAACCCGCGGAGATCGCCCGTTGTTCTTCTTCGGGAGTCCAGCCACCCTCCGGCCCCGTGGCGATCGCCACCGTTTCCCCCAAATCCTGGGACAGGAGATGGGGCACCTCCAACCGCGGCACCGCCAAAAAATTTCTGACCCGGCACCGTGGCCAGCCACTGGTCAAAACTTTGGGGAGGGGGAATGCCCCGGCACCTGCGATCGCAACGACTGTTCGGCGGCTTCGGCGGCGATTTTGTGCCAGCGTTCCAACTTGGGGGCCCCTTTGCACAACGTCCGGGCCGTCACCAGGGGCACCAATTCCGTCAGACCTAGGGGCACCGTTTGCCGCACCACCTCCTCGAACCCGCTGCCCTTGGGCAACGCCACCGCCAACCGCAGGGTTTGCGCCAGTTCTCGGGGATTGGCCAAACCTTCTTCCACGGCGGCCCAGTCCCCCTGCCATCGACACCGCCACCATTGCCCCGCGGCGATCGCGATAAATTCTGCCCCCAGGGGCAACCGCAACACCCGCTGCAGGTAGTGTTGTTGGGCCGGCAACAGATCAAACCGGCCCGCGCCCAACTGGGCCGTTTGGGCCGCCGACAGTACCAACCGTTGGCATTTGGTCATAGGAGCATCACAGACCCAAGGCTAGGCAGAGGCGCGGGTTCACTTCGGCAAAAAGCCTGCCATCGCTTTCCCCCAAAATGCGCACCACAAGCACCTTGTGCAGCAAAGCAAGCTTGTGCATGCGGAACACCGAGCGCTGGCGCAACCCTGTCGCCGGGAAGGAAGGATGCTCCGGGAGCAACACAAAATCCGTCGGCAGGAAATCGTCTGGCACCACCGAGGAGATAAACAAGCAGAGCACATCTTCGAGCTGCGGCAGCAGCAGGTTGGGGGTCAAAACCAGCGCTGGCCGCACCTTCGTCCCGGTGAGATCGGTAAAGGGATAATGAATCAGCACCACGCTGCCCCGCTGAACTAGGGTTGGGGCCATTGCACCGGCTGACCATCCGTCACCGTGTAGACATCCTCGGCCTCTGCCTCCAGCCAATCAAAACTGCCCGAGGTGGCCACCAATTTCGTCCATTCCCAAGCCGAAAGGTCGTTGGGTGGCACCGGCGACGGTTGGCGGCGGGCCCAAAGCAGCTTGGCAACGGCTTCTACAGTTGCTTGTTCTTGGGGGGTCAACGTTGCCAACAGTTGTTCAAGGTTGGAAGACATGTGGCCGGGTCTCAAAAGTCGGAGTCGTAGTTGCTGCTGCTGCCTTCGTCGTCCCGCTTCGAGCCCAGCAACTCCAGGCGATCGACCAAAATCAGGGGTTTTTCCCGCCCTTCGCCGGTGGTCTTGTCGTTCCAGCGATCAAACTTGAGGGCGCCAACGATGCCGATTTGCTTGCCCTTTTTGACGTAATTGCCCGCCACTTCGGCGGTTTTGTCCCAGATTTCCAATTCAAACCAGTCGGTTTCGCCGGTCTTGCGGTTGCGATCGACCGCCAACGACAACGAACACTTCACCTTGCCCGATTCAAAATACTTGAGTTCGGGGTCGCGGCCCGCCCGGCCCACCAAGTGCAACAGGTTGAGGGTCATGGTTTTGCTCGAAAGAAGTGCTTTGATTGTACCTAGACAGGTGCTAGATTCGGTAATTGTTACCCACCACGCCTGTGGCGCTGACCCCTGCCCGTACCATTTGCCTAGGTTTCCTGGCGGTGATTGCCTTGGGCGCCTTGCTTTTGGCCATGCCTTTCTCGTTGCAGACCGGCACCGGGGGGAGCCTCCTCACCGGCTTGTTTACCGCTACCTCCGCCGTGTGCGTCACCGGATTGTCGGTGGTGGATGTGGGCACCTTCTATTCGCCCTTGGGGCAAGGAATTTTGGCCCTGCTGTTTCAGGTGGGCGGCTTGGGTTACATGACCGCCACCACGCTCCTCTTGATTTTGATCGGTCAACGGTTTAGCTTGCGCCACAAACTGACCCTGCAACAGGCCCTCGATGTGCAGAGTTTGACCGGCGGGCGGCAGTTGGTACAGTCCATTGTTGCCGCCACCCTCTTGTTGGAGCTGACCGGAGCTTTGTTGTTGGTAGGGCCGTTCCATGCCAAGCTTGGCGACTGGGGAAAAGCCCTTTGGTATGCCGTTTTCCACAGCGTCAGCGCCTTCAACAACGCCGGATTTGGCCTGTTCCCCGACAACTTGGTGGGATTTGTGGACTCGTTGGCAGCCAATGGGGTAATTGCCGGTTTGATTGTGTTGGGGGGGATTGGCTACCAGGTTTTGTTTGAAGCTTATCTGTGGTTTCGATTTCGCTGGTATCGCGGCAATCGCCACAAGTTTAGCCTTAACTTTTTGGTGGCGGTTTCCACCACCGCTGTCTTGTTGGTGGGGGGTACCTTCGCATTCTATTTTGCAGATTTGGCCATCTCGCCCGCCTTTGCAAACCTCACGACCGGCACCAAGCTGTGGGCCTCTTGGTTTATGGCGGTCACCACCCGCACCGCCGGCTTCAACACGGTGGATATGGCTCAGCTCAACAGCACCAGCCTGTTGGTGGCGATCGCCCTGATGTTTTTGGGGGCTTCCCCGGGGGCACCGGTGGCGGCATCAAGACCACCACCGCCCGCATTTTGACCGCAACCACCGTGGCCGCGCTGGAAGGCCGTGAGCAAGTTTTTCTCTATCGTCGCCAGGTACCTTCGGCCCTTTTGCTGAAGGCGGCCGGCGTAGCCTTTGGCTCCCTGCTGGTGGTGTTTGGATGCACCCTGGTGCTGTTGCAAACCGAAGCCGGCTCGGGCATGTCTTTCCTGGCATTGCTGTTTGAGGCGACCTCCGCCTTTGGCACGGTGGGTCTCTCCACCGGCATCACCGCCAAACTTTCCAGTTGGGGGCAAATCGCGATCGTGATTACAATGTATATCGGTCGGGTGGGGGTGCTGTTGCTGATGTCGGCTTTGCTGACACCCCCCAAACCCAGTGCCATCAACTATCCTGAAGAACCTTTGCTAGTGGGTTAACCTGTGAATCTAGGCAATTTTTCGTTGTTTCGTTCGCCGCGCAAAGACCAGCGTCAGTTTGCCGTGATCGGACTGGGACGGTTCGGGCGGTCGGTCTGCACCACCCTCACCCAGTTGGGCTACGAAGTCCTCGGCATTGATAACGACGAGGAACGGGTGGACCGGGCGGTGGCCGATCGCATTGCGGCCCACTGCCTCCAACTGGATTCCACCAATGTCCATGCCCTTAAGGAAGGGGGGATTTTGGAGTTTGACACCACCATTGTGGCGATCGGCAATTATTTGGAAGAAAGCATTGTCACCACCCTAAACCTTAAGGAAGGGGGAGTCAAATTGGTGGTGGCCAAAGCCTCTTCGGAAATTCATGGCACCCTCCTCAAAAAAATCGGTGCCGATTTGGTGGTGTACCCCGAGGCGGAAATGGGTCGCAACTTGGCCCGTCACCTCACCCACCGCGGCATTCTCGATCGCATTGATTTGGATCCGGAATACAGCATTGTGGAAGTGCTGGTGCCCGATGAATTTCACGACAAAAATTTGGCTGAATTGAAGCTGCGCAGCGACTACGGGATCACGGTCTTGGCGGTGAATTGCAACGGCAAATTAAAAATCAATCCCGGTCCCGAACGGCGCCTGCAGGCCGGTTCCACCATCGTGGTGATGGGCCACCAAAAAGACATTCGCCGCCTCCCCATCGCCTGCGACCTTGAAGAAAAAGATGAAAAAGATTTCTAAAGGAAGGGGCGGGCCGGGTCGGGGCGTTTCCTCCAACCCTTGAACTCAAATCTCTAAATTCAAATCCCTGAATTCAAATTACGTCAGCGAAGGTGCGTTCGGTTTTGCGGAAATAGAGCACCCCCGCCGCAAAAATCGCCCCCACCACCGCCAACGAGAGGGGAAAGCCAATCGGATGCAGGGTGGATTGCCCGCCTAAAATGGCCCAGCGGAACCCATCAATTACCCCCACCATCGGATTCAACGAGTAGATGGCGCGCCAAGATTCCGGCACAATGCTGCTGCTGAAACCTACCGGCGATACGTACAGTCCGAATTGCACCAAAAACGGCACCACGTAACGAAAATCCCGATACTTCACCGTCAGGGCCGACAACAACAACCCCGCCCCCAACGAAGCCGCCGCGGCGATCGCCACAAATACCGGCAACAACAGGCAACGCCAAGAGGGGACAAAGTTGTACCAGGCCATTAGCCCCAACAAAATAATCACCGACACCAAGAAATCCACAAAACTCACCACCACGGCGCTGGCGGGCACAATGAGGCGCGGAAAATACACCTTGGAGATGAGGTTGGCATTGCCCACCAAACTGTTGCTGCACTCGCTGAGGGAATTGGCGAAAAACTGCCAAGGGAGCATCCCCGCAAACACCAAAATCGGATAGGGCACCCCTTCATCGGGCAGCTTGGCCAATCGCCCAAAAATTACGGTGAACACGACCATGGTTAAAAACGGACGGATGAGGGCCCAAGCCATGCCGATCGCCGTTTGTTTGTAGCGCACGAGAATATCCCGCCACGCCAAAAAATAGAAAAGCTCCCGGTATCGCCACAAGTCGCGCCAGTATTGGGATTCGCTGCGACCGGCTTCCAAAATCAAATCATCCATAGCCTAAACCGTGTCCGGGATCCAGAACTAAAACGTTTCGGTCGCCGCCGGTTCCGGGCCCACCGCCTTCAGCACCGAGATCCAGGCGCCGATATCGCCCAGATACATGATCGCAGGGCCCGAAACCGTGGGGCCGGGCCGCAGCCAGGTGGGCTGGAAGGGCATGCGCACGCGGCTGGTGCCGCCATCGCCCAGCGCCTCCAGCACGAACTGGCCCTGGCCGAACCCGGCCTGCGGGAAATGCTGCTCGACAAAGGCCAGCATCTCGTCGTCGGTCACTGCGGCAGGCTCATTCGACCCGGGCGCCGGAGAGTTTCACGATCAACTCCCAGATCGGGCGCTGCCGGTCGATATAGGTGGTCAGCGCGGCGGGGCTGGGATCGGCCACGGCAAAGAAGCCGAGCGGCGCGAGCTTGTCGATGAAGGCCGCTTCGCCGACCACCTGGTTGATCGCGCGGTTCAGCATGGCGGTCGTGTCGGCGGCATGCCGGCGGGGCGACCACGGCATTCCAGCTGATCATATTGACCTCGCCAAGCCCCAGGTCGGCAAAATCCTTCATGCCGGGAATGTCCGGCAATATCGGCAGCCGCTCGGCGCTGCCGACCGCCAAGGGGGGTGACCCCGGCCGGCTTGCA
>JAAUUG010000170.1 GCA_012031195.1 Oscillatoriales cyanobacterium SM2_1_8 | reverse complement strand
GCTTGACTTTGCCGTATGGTAATCGCCAGGTCCATCCCCCGGGGCGATCGCCGCAAATGCTTTTGGGCCAAGGCATTTTGACCCATCCCAGCAACCCCGCCCGTCCCGCACCAAGTCGGTGTAGGCGTAAGCTTCCGGTTCTGTCTTCAACAACCAAACGGCCATAGGGGTATGCAAGAAAAAGCACCCAAGGCTGTAGATTTTGGCTTGAGTGCTTGCTGTTGTGTGAGGAGTAAGTCTGGCACCCATTGTAGGCCGGAAATGGAGAAACGGGGGCTAAGCCCAATCGTCCCTTCCTTCCTGACGGCTGGTGTACACCCGCCCCTTTTGGTGCAAAGCCCGGGTCTGGGCAAACAATTCCTCTTCCGTCAACTGCCACTGGCCCAACAACCGCTCCAGATCGGTTTGGATGTCGCGGGCTCCCGGAAATCCGTGGTAACGCACCCGCAACCGCCCCAAATCGGCCAAATGTCGATCCCCGGGCTGGGTTACCGCCAACAATTCGGTCACGATTTGCCGATCGCCCAGGTATTGGGGATGCTGCTGATCCTTGGCGCTGGCCATCCTACCGCTGCAAAATCACCGGGCGATCGCCCACCACCGGGGAACGGGCAATCAGTTGGCGGTTGCCATCAATTACAAAGAGTTTCTGGAATTTGAGGCGATTGGCCCGCGCATACAGGTCGTCTACGATTTTTTCTTGGCTATCGGCGGCCAATTGGTGCCAAGCCTCGCTAAGCTGCACCACCAGCCGGCCCGAGCGAAAATTGGTTTGCACCGCTTCCACCAACCCGCTGCCGTAGCGCTGCGTCACCTCGTTCACCTGCGCTTGGATGTCCGTCACCAAAACATCGTTGACCGGCACCGCCGGCACTTTGGCTGGAGGACGGGTGGGGGCCACCTGCACCGTAGCCGCCGGAGTTTTGGCGATCACCATGACTTTGCGGCTGGCCAAGGAACCCTTCAACACCGACAAACCCAGCCACAACAGCAACAACAGGGCAACCGTACCGGCCCGCTTGGCCCGGTAGGGAGCCGCCCAAGCCCACGTCCCCGTGGTTTCATCGATGCGCCGCTGCACCGAAGACCATACCGTGGCCACCCGCTGCCCCCAGGCGCTGCCCCGGGCTTTTTCCCAGTTGGTCTGCACCGGCGGCAACGCGATCGCCTTGGCCCAAAGAACGCTGGCCGGCCCGTCCAAAACTTGGATGGCCCGTTGCGCGGCAACATCCACCTTCGGCCCCACCTGATTTTGGGTGAATTGCCAAGCGGTGGCCACTTCTGTCCGCACCGGCTCCGGTAACGACGGCGGCCCCAACTGTTCCTGCCAGGTCGCCAAAGCCTCCCCTGCCCTGGTCAAACCGCCCGTCACCGCGCCCCGCCAACCGCTAGCCCCGGCCGGCGGTTGCAGCCACCACGCCAACGCGGCCACCAAGCGGTACAAAACCACCAATCCCTCCCGTACCAACCACAGGGCGATCGCCTTGAGCAAAGCTCCCGCCATCGCCTGGGGGGGGAGTGCCTTGGATGCTGAAGTTTCTGGACTCATGGGGGGCCACAACCAAATAGATAAGGTGGAAAAATGTTTAAGAATTTATGCTTAGCATTTTCGGGCATCCGGGAACTTTCCTTTCAAGGATAATTGTAAAGAAATGTTGCCGAGGGCGCTATGGAACGGGTATTGGTGTGGTTTCGCAACGATTTACGGGTGCACGACCACGGGCCGTTGACGGCGGCGGTGGGTCAGGGGATCGCGATTCCGGTGTATTGCCTCGATCCGCGGCAGTGGGGAACAACGGCGTTTGGGTGGCCGCGGTTGGGGCCCTACCGGGCGGTTTTTTGGCAGGAAAGCTTGGCGGACTTGCGATCGCGCCTTCAGGGGTTGGGGGCCGATCTGGTGCTGCGGGTGGGGACCCCGGAAACGGTGTTGCCGGCTTTGGTCCAAGAACTGGGGGCCCAGCGGGTGGTGGCTTACCACGAAATTGGGACGGAAGAGTCGCGGATCGAGCGGGCGGTGGCCGCCGCATTGCCCTGTGCGATCGAGTGGTTTTGGGGGCGGACGTTGCTCCATCCCGACGATTTGCCGATGGATGTTTCCCGATTGCCGGAAGTGTTTACGAGCTTTCGCAAAGAAGTCGAAGCGGCCTGGACGGTGCGATCGCCCCTCCCTGCTCCAACCCGTTTGCCCGGATGGGAAACCGTGACCGTGGATGCCGGGCCGTTGCCCACCTTGGCCACATGGGGGATAACGCCGCCTGGGGTGGACGAACGTCGCATTTATCCCTTTGTGGGGGGCGAAACCGCTGGGCTGGCCCGGCTGCAGGAGTACTTCTGGGAGCGCGATCGCCTACGGGTCTACAAAGAAACCCGCAACGGCATGGTAAACGCCGACGATTCCTCGAAATTGTCCCCCTGGTTGGCCATGGGGTGTGTGAGCCCCCGGCAGGTCTGGCAAGAGGTGCAGCGCTACGAAACAGAGCGGGTGGCCAACGATTCGACCTATTGGCTGATTTTTGAATTGCTGTGGCGGGATTATTTTGCGTTTATTGCCTGGAAACACGGGGCCAAAATTTTCCGGCGATCGGGATTGCTGGGCATCGATTTGCCCTGGGGTCAAAATGCCGGTTGGTTCCAGCGGTGGTGCGATGGCGAAACCGGCTATCCCCTGGTGGATGCCAACATGAAGGAACTCCAAGCCACGGGGTTTATGTCCAACCGCGGACGGCAAAACGTGGCCAGTTTTCTCACCAAAAACCTAAACATCGATTGGCGACTGGGGGCCGCTTGGTTGGAATCTTGGTTGATCGACTACGACCCCTGCAGCAATTACGGCAATTGGATCTATGCGGCGGGGGTGGGCAACGATGCCCGGGGATTCCGCTTTTTCAACATCCTGAAACAAAGCCAGGATTACGATCCCGATGGCACCTACGTCAAACGTTGGCTGCCCCAATTGGCGGCTTTGCCCCCCCACAAAGTGCATACTCCTTGGCAATTGTTGCCGGTGGAACGCCAACGCTGGCTCGCCCCCGGAGACTATCCTCCTCCCATCGTGGATTTGTGGGAATCGGCCCGTCAAAACGAAGGGCTCTATCAGAAAGCGGTTGGCGCCACACCGCCCAAATACCGGCGATCGCGTCGCGGGTAGCCCCCATCGCTTCCTCGTCGTGATTGACGCTTTTGCCCAGGGATGCTAGATTTCCTCCAGGAGTATCTTAGCCCGCGATCCAGAGTCCAAGAAGCTAGGGTGTCATATCGTGGCTTGCTGTATGATGCCTAGCTAGGCAGAAAACAAACAATCTCCCATAACCCAACACCACACATGAAATACGCACAGATATTCCGATACAAATTGTCGCTTTCGCCTGAAGAGTATAAAGCACAGTGGCAAGAGCCTTACGCGAAGGATATTGCTACTGTTCCAGGTCTCATCCGTAAAACTTGGATGGCCGATTTTGAGGCAGGCGTTTATGCAAGCGTCTACATCTGGCAAGACAAGGCATCAATGGATGCATTTATGAAATCTGATGCTATCGCCAAGGTTGCGGCCGAACCATTCCTATCAGATTTGACCATCACTGAGATTCCAGTCCATGAGGAGGCATCGTTGATTACCAGAGGTATCTAATACAAATCTGAATCCAATCAATCAGCGGTTACGGAACCCATTAGACGACAAATCAAAAGAGCCCAACAAAGCAGTGGAGCCAATGAGCATGGCTGACTGCTCATTTTGAGTGTTTTGTTTAAAAATGAAGCAGTCATTGTTATAGATTTAGGAGGTAAAAATGGATGGTAAATGTCTATGTGGTGCAATAACTGTCAGAACATCAGAAGATAAAAAGAGTATTGATGCTTGTCATTGTGGAATGTGTCGGCGATGGGGAGGTGGACCTGCATTAGCTGTATCCTGCAGCTCAGATGTTCAAATAGATGGTATTGAGAATCTTAAAGTATACAAATCTTCCGACTGGGCTGAAAGAGCTTTCTGTAGTGAGTGCGGAACGCATATCTTTTATAGGCTATCAGCTACTAATGACTATTTTCTTCCTGCTGGTCTCTTCCAAGATAGAGTTGAGTTTGAGTTCAAAGAGCAAATCTTTATCGACAGGAAACCGAGTTACTATGAATTTGCAAATCAAACCTTGAATATGACAGAAGCGGAAGTATTTGCCAAATTCGCTTCAAGTGATGATAATCAAGACACATAACAAATCACTACACCCGACCATAGGTTAAACTGTCTTCATCATCCAAAGTTATTGATGGTGGATGAGTTTAACCGCTATGTCGCCAGCGCCAGAGTCTTGAGTGGGCAAGGTTGTTGGTGAAGGAGCGACTGGGTCGGATGGGATTGATGGGCGATCGCCCCAACGAGGTGCCAATGATATGGTCAAAGTTGTTGTCGTCTGGCATCGTCCACCCGCCCATGTGCATTTCCATCCCCGCCAAACCGGTGCTTAACCCAATTGGCTGCCCAGCCCTCGGGGACGGCAACAGGATCTACGCCATTGTGAGACAAACGCCGCCTCCTGCACATATAGCTGTTTTGCATAGCGACGAGACAAAACAAGTCGGGTCGCAGGGGCGGTATTGGTTCTATTAGACTTTCGTTGGGCAAGAAAAAACCGTGTCAGTTTTAATTAAAATGACTATACCAAGGCCAAAAAAAAGTAGCCTCGTTTACGATTCATGCCATTTCCGATAGGCTGGGGGAGATACCGTCCGTAAGCTTCCGCAGACCTCAACCGCAGGACATTATGGCAGAACGCAAGCTGAAAATTTCCCGTTACGGCAACGTGGACAGCGATTACCTGGAGCGGCGTCAACTCAAACGCGGCATTGGCTTCTGGACGTTGTGGGGCATCGGGGTCGGAATCGTCATCGACGGCATCTATTCAGGTTGGAACGAAGGATTGGCCCAAGGGGGGCTTTTGGGGTCTGGCGATCGCCACCCGGGCTTTGGTGACCGCCATGTATTGGTGCCTAACATTTTGCATGGCCGAATTGACGGCTGCTTTGCCCCATGCCGGGGGGTTTTACGCCTTTGTGCGCAGCGCCTTTGGGCCGCTGGGGGGGTATTTGTGCGGCATGGCGGAACTGGCGGAATACATTCTGATCATGGGGGTGGGGGTTTACTACGTTGGCGATTTGGTGAAGATCTATGTGGCGTGGTTGCCCGAACCCATATTTTGGGTATTTTTTACTGGATCTTTTACATTCCTTGCGGTGCGATTTCCTGAAACATCGATGCGGCTGAACCTGTGGATTGCCTGGGTGGCCGTAGCGATGTTGGGGGTGTTGTGTTTGGGAATTTTGCTCAGCGGCAAGGTGGATGTGGGGTTGTGGCTGACGGTGCCGCCGATGGCAGGGGTCGCCGATGCCTCGCCGGTGTTGCCGGGGGGAGGACGGGGCATTTTGGGGGCGATGCCCTATGCCATCTGGTTTTTTCTGGCGCTGGAAGCCATGCCCCTGGCCGCCGAAGAAGCAAAAGACCCGGTGCGGGATCTCCCGAAGGCGATGGTGACGGCCATGGCCATGCTTTCTGGCTTGGCGATATTTGTGTTGATCCTCAATCCTGCCATTCCCGTGGAGGTCATCACTCCAGAGGGAGAGGTTTTGCGCGGCGCGGCAGCTTTAGCCACCTCCTCACAACCGTTTGACGACGGGTTGAACGTGGTGTTTGGCCCCGCTGGTTTTTGGCGGCAAGCCGCCGGTGTGGGAGCCATTTTGGCCAGTTTTACCGGATATCCGGCGTGCATTTACGCTTACAGCCGCGTGTGTTTTGCTTTATCGCGGGCAGGGTATTTGCCTCCGGCTTTGTCGGTGACCAACGCGCAGCGGGTGCCCGCCCGGGCGGCGATCGTCTGTGGGGTTTTGGCTTTGGGCATCACCGAAGCCATCCAGTTGGTGGGGGGCGAGGAAACCGATGCCGGCTTGGCCCTGATTGTGATGTCCGTGGTTTGTGCGGTCGTAACCTACGTTTTGGTGATGGCCAGCTACATCCAATTGCGGCGATCGCGCCCCAATTTGCCCCGTCCCTACCGCAGTCCTTTCGGCTTGGCCGGCGCGTTCGGGGGCACCGCTCTGGCCACCTTGGCTCTGGTGTCTACATTTGTGGAACCGACCTATCGGCTGGCGGTGGGCGGCATGGTGGTGTTTTTGGGATTGGCGGTGGCTTATTTCTTCCTGGTATCGCGTCGCCAAGTGGTGGAAGAGGCGATCGAAGAAACCGATCCCCAGGAAGATCCGCCCTCCGAAGCCGTGTAGGAAGGGTTTGGGGATGTTAGTCTGAATTCGGTGTGGAAGGCTTAAACCATGGGCAAGGTTGGCATAGCAAGCAACGAAAAGCGAGGGTCTTGGAGCGCACGCCTGGGATACGGACTGGTTTGGATGCTGGCGGGGGGGGGCAATTCCCTGCCCTAGCCAACGGCGCCGATCCCTCTTGGTTGATGTTGTATCCCCAACACCCCCGGTACCGCCAGGCTGTGGAAGCGCCCGCATCCACAGCCCCAGCGACTGCTTCGCAAAACCCCGCCGGTGATCGCCCGGACGGCGCCCCCGACGGAACCGGCCAACCAACCCACTCCCTTCTCCAGAAAAGGCACCAGCCCCAAGCACAGGGGACGCCACCCTGGCC
>JAAUUG010000169.1 GCA_012031195.1 Oscillatoriales cyanobacterium SM2_1_8 | reverse complement strand
ATGGTGGGCATCGTCTTTTTTTAGTATCCGCCACACCATGGCAACATTGATAGTACTATCATTATCTTCCACAACTCAAACTCACCCTGGTTTGCACAGTGTTGAGGTTCAATTGAGTTTCGGCGAACCATCATTGTAGGCCCTACACAGCACACAAAAATAAATTTTGTTAGGTCGACCAATTAAAAAAACTCCCAATTTGAGTGCTGGTTAAGACTCAAGGATGGCTCTCCTCCACTACTATTGTCCTCATCACCGTGATACCAGTGCGTTAATATGCATAAAGCGACGCTATACCTGGTTACTTAAGTAAGCAATGATTTTAGCGCGTGTAAAGCAACACTCTACGTCCTCTTGACGGATTTAATAAGGACGTCGGCGCCGTCGCCGCCGTCGATCGTGTCGTTGCCCACATTGCCAAACAGCAAATCATTGCCGTCCAAGCCCGCAATGGCGTTGTTCCCACCCAAAGCCTGAATGGTGTCGTTGGCGGCGGTACCGGTAAAAGCTTCGGGAAAAGGCAAGCTCTGCTCCAGGCTCACCAAACCCAGAATGACCGGTGTGGGCACCGCTTCCAGGGGCACCAACCCATTGCCGCGGATGGGCGCCGCCTCCAAGCCAAAGTCGTTGTCATTCAGCAGCGCAATGGTGCGATTGTCCACCAGCGCCAGCCCTTCCAGCTTGTCCACACCCACATAGCCCACCGCCGCCGCGTTGAACAAAAGACGCTTGCTGACGGGTTGAATGCCGGCGCTTTCCAACTGGGCATAGCTTGCCTGCTCGACCGTGGCGTTGCTGGGCAGGCGATTGAGGTTGCTGAGGTTGTTGATGTTGGTGGCTTGACTCAGATCGATTTGATAGACCAGCTTGCCGGAGACATTGGTGTCCAAATCGTCCCGCTCGGCCACCACAAATTTGCCGTTGCCGAGGGAAACCGCATCCCCAATCTTGTCTACCCGCCCCAACCCAGGGGCGCTGATGCTATCCAACACATAAATGTATTCACCCGTAACGGTTTTGGTGGCGATATCAAACTCAACAATTCTGAGGTTCCGGGAATTGCGAGAAGTATCGTTGTTGGCAACCGCCGGATTGTCGATCGCACTCTGAATAAAAGCGTAGAGCTTGTTGCCTTCGAGGGCGATCGCTTCAAAGCCCCGGTTGGCTCGGCGTTGGGCATAAACTGCGGGCAGAACTTCCGTGCCAAAAGTGCCGGCCGCCGCGTTGACGGCCGCCCCAGTGCCTTGGGGTACATAACGATCGATCAACCGACCGTTGGCGCTGAAATTGTAAATCGCCGGACGGTACTCGTCGATCAGCCAAAATGTCCCGTCCGCCGCGATCGCGATGCCTTCGAGGTCGGCCCCCAGGGGATCGTTGTTGAGGCGATTGCCCCATAGATCGACCCCCACCTCGTCGGTATAGGGACTGCCCTGGGCCCCTGCCTGCAGGTTGGGCAAGCCCGTAATCGCCGTGGTGCCATCTTGGCGGGTGAGGGGAATGCGATTGACAATGGCGATCGCACCCGTAGCCGGATTCAACTCAATGCGTACGATTTCCGCCTGAAAATTGGGCAGGACAAAGGGTCGCTCGTTGCCCGCCACGTTGGTGAGGAGATTGGTCGGCTCGGCGTTGGGGCCGCGATCGGGGTGGGTGACAAATCGGAGGTTGCCTTGGGGCGTGCGCCCCTCGAAAAACAAGCCGGAGAGTCCGCCCAACACAATTTCTTGAGGGACAACGGTTTGGTTCCCATTGGTCGGATTGACCGCCGCGGTTCTGCCCAAAATCGGCCGATTCAGCCATTGATAATTGGTAATGGTTGCCATAGAAAAAAGTAGAACTCAACCTCCCCATCCTATCTTGGGCGGGTACGGTCCCTTGTTTTGTTTAGAGGCTCCAGCCCAAGTAGGTGGCGATTTGGGGGGCGAGGCGCATGGGGTCAAAGGGTTTGGCCAGGATGCCGGCAATTTGGAGGGTGCTGTACCGTCCCAGATCGGCCCGCTGTACGTTGGCCGTCAACAAAATCACCGGAATGGTTTGGGTGCTCGGACACGATTGCAATTTTTCCAAGACCTCAAACCCGCTGAGATCGGGCAGGGAAATGTCCAGCAAAATGCCGTCGGGGCGCTGTTGGGCGGCCGCGGTCAAGCCTTCGTGGCCGGTGGCCGCCCCCACCACTTGCCAGGGGCTGGTGATTTCCAAGCAGACTTTCACAACTTCCAGGATGGCCGGCTCGTCGTCGATCGCCAGCAATACCCGTGGCTCCAGTTCAATCATGGGGCCTCAGAGGGTAAACGCTAACCGGCGGCACAACATGCCCGGTACCCCCATCCCCCCGGGCGATCGCCGTTCGTAGGTATCGGTGTTGGGCACAAAGGTGAGCTCGCGGCCCACCGCCACCAAGTCTTCGCCCCAAAAACGGTAAAAGCTGTCGTCGAACCGCAGCCGCTCGATCGGGGCCACCAATTCGCCGTCTTCGACCCAAAAGCAGGCAAACCGGGTCATGCCGGTCATGCGTCCCGTCGGCCCATCGCTCCAGTTCAAGTAATGCAAGTTGGATAGGTACAACCCCGTCCCCAATTGGGCCAACGCTTCGCTCCCGCCCCAAATTGCCGGGGGCCAGCACCGGGGCCCTCAAAAACTCGCCATCGGCCGCGCCGTTGGCCGGTTTGCCGTATTCCCGGGCCGAACGCTCGCTTACCAACGTGTTGACCAACTCCCCGGCGGCGACGATGGGCAGCTTGGTTGGGGCCAGTTCCCCCGTTCGTTGAATCGGGGGACCCCGCCCTGTTCAAAATCCTCGCCGATGCTGAAGTGGGGGGGATAGGCGCCGCTCTTGGCGATCGAGTGCCAGCAGGGGGCTCTGCCCTTGCCTCAGATCGCCTTCGCCGGGGGCCGATCGCCACAAATCCACCATCTCCGCCACCGCCGCCGGGGCCAAATACACCCGGTATTCGCCCCGCGCCATTTCCCGCAGGGGCAGCCCATCCGGGCCAATTGTTGGCGATCGCCTGCCCATTGCCGCCGGTAATCCGCCTCGTCCCAGTTTCGTCCGCCCCAAATGCCTTTGACGGCCCGCCCCTCGTCGTCCACCAACGAGTAGTCCACCACCGCCAAATCGGCAGCAAACCAATGGCGATGGCCGGCCGTAGTGGCACAGCCTCGGTAAATGGTGCCTGCCGCATACAGCCCCACCATATCCAAGCCCTGGGCTGGGGCCAACACCGCCGCGATCGCCTCCGGCCCCGGCAGGAGGTTGCCGCTCAACACTTCGCGGCTGGTTTGGGCCGCCGTCATGGCCGTCGGCGTGTAGGGGTTGGGGGGAATCCCCTGAACATCTTGCCGAAGTTGGGCCAAGGATTGCCGCCAGGCGTCGGGATTGTCCGTGAGGGGAAAGGTGGCGACGACTTCCCGCCCCTCGTGCACCAGGGTGAGGGTGAGGGTCGCATCTTGCACCCAGCCGGTTTGGCGTACCGCCCCCCGGTTGAACCTCGTAAAATCGCTGATTTCGGCCCGGAGGTAGGCGATCGCCATCTCGGGCCCCGCAACTCCCCAAACAGGACGCGATCGCCCGTTCCCAAAGGGGTTCCAACCCCTCGCCCCCCTCGGCGCTCATGCCCGCTGCAACTCCGTCAGCCGGGCCAACACCTCTTCGCTGTGGATTGCCGGGTTGACCCCCACCCATCGGGCCCGCAACACCCCCTCCGGATCGATCAAAAACGTGTGGCGGGCCGAAAGAAACCCCAACCACGAACCGTAGGCCTGGCTGACCTGACCCCCCGGATCGGCCGCCAAGAAGAATTTAAGCCCTTCGCTGTCGCAAAACTCGGCATGGGAAGCCACCGAATCGGCGCTCACCCCCACAATTTCGGCGTTGCGGGCCCGATACTTGGGCAAATCCCGCTGAAACCGCTGGGCTTCGAGGGTGCATCCCGACGTAAAATCCTTCGGGTAAAAGTACAACACCACCCATTTTCCCTGCAAATCTCCCAAGGCTAGGCGATCGCGCCCGTACAGCGCCCCATCGATCGGCAATTCAAACGTCGGAGCCGGGGCGTCCACCGGCGGCAGGCCCCCCATCGCCAACACCGGTGGGTTCAGCCAAAGCGCCAGACCCATCCAGATCGCGATCGCCAGCATCAGGGTCTGGACGGGCTGGAACCGAATCCAATACCGAAGCCAATGGGGGCGAAGCATCCGCGGTTACCTCCTGCAGGGACAAAACTTGTTCGGGGGCCACCAACACCGATACGGTCGGGGCCAACGTGCGTTGCGCTTGTATTTTACGGTAGTATTCCACAAAAGCCCCATCCACCACGATCGCGTCGGGGTTGGCCTGGCGGATTTGGGCGGCAAACTCCTCATCGGTTTGCACCGTGTCTACGGCAAAACCATGGGTCTGCAGGGTTTGGGCGAGGCGTCCCCCCAGACCGTCCTGGGGATCGGTGCAAACCAACACCCGTTGTTGATTTTCTTTCTCCGCCAACAGGGTGCGCACATCCTGGGCCAACAACTCGACATCCAAGGGCTTGGTGAAGTAACGATCGGCTTCGATCCGCAGGCCCCCTTCGCAGCGATCCAACACCGAAATGACGGCAATGGGAATCCGGGCGGTGGCGGGATGCCCCTTCAACTGGCGCGCCAACTCAAAGCCGTCCATTTCCGGCATCAGAATATCCAGGGTAATGAGATCGGGGGTCGCTTCGGCAATTTCCACCAGCGCTTCCCGACCGTTGCGGGCTTCCCGCACCCCGTAGCCATGGCTTTCCAATTCTTGCCGCAACAGCGATCGCACGCCGTCATCGTCCTCCACCACCAACACCAGCGGCGGCGCCTCGACCTGGCGATCGGCTTTCAGCAACCGCAGCAGCCCCCCCAAATCCACCGGCTGGTTTCCCTGGTCGCTGGGGGGGCGCCCCGCCCGGGCCACAATCACTTTTTCCAGGGTCGTGGTCAACACCTCAAACTGGATCGGTTTGGTGACGTAGCCGTCAGCCCCCAGGGCGATCGCCCGTTGTTGTTCGTCCAGGGCCGACACAATCACGATCGGAATGCCCGCACTGTGGGGGGCATTTTTGAGAATCGCCGTCACCTCAAAACCGTTGAGGGCCGGCATCGACAAATCCAGCAAAATCGCATCGGGGCGCAACGTCCGCAACTTGGCGATCGCCGCCATGCCATCGGTCGCTTCGTGGATCGTGTACCCCAACGGCTCCAATTCTTGCCGCACCAACTGGCGAATGTTGGCCTCGTCGTCCACCACCAGCAACACCCGGGGGCGATCGCCGCCGGAGCCGCCGGAGCCGCTGGGATCGCCGCCGCCGGCACCACGGTTTCCACCGGGAGCGGCAAGGTAAACCAAAACGTGGAACCCTGACCCAAAACACTGTCGGCCCACAACTGCCCCTGGTGATGCTCGACAATTTCCTTGGAAATGGGCAGACCCAACCCCGTGCCCTGCGGTTTGTTGGTGAGGGTATCCCCCACCTGCTTAAATTTCTCAAACACCTTCGGAATGTCTTCGGGGGCAATGCCCATCCCCTGGTCAACGACGCTGATTTTGACGAACTCCCCTTGCCGCTCCGCTCGACAGGTCACCGTGCCCGTATCCTGAAATTTCACCGCATTGGAAATCAAAATTGATCAACACCTGAATCAGGCGATCGCGATCGCCCACCAACCCAGGCAAATCCGGAGCCACTTCCCGGGCCGCCACCAGCCCTTTCGCCTCGAACAAAGCCGAGGTGGCCGCCAAGGCCCGATCGACCAGTTCGGTTACGGTCAGCGACTCCATGCGCCAATCCAACTTACCCGCCTCCATTTTGGCGATGTCCAACACATCGTTGATCAGCTTGGTGAGGCGCGTCCCTTCGGCGACCACAATTTCAATGTTTTCCCCCACCTGCTTCACCGCCCGCTGGGTTTTTTTATCGTCGGTATTGAGGGCCGGAAAAATCGTCTCAGTGAGTTTTTTGTGAATCAGTTTGGCAAAACCCAGAATCGAAGTGAGGGGCGTACGCAACTCGTGGGAAACCGACGAGACAAAATCGGTTTTCATGCGATCCACCTGCTTTTCGAGGGTCACGTCCCGCACCGACAGCACCGACCCCAAATACAACTGGCTCTCGGACTGTTCCGGATTCTCCACGCAAATGGAAGTCACCACCGCCTTGCCAATGCCCGCATCCTCGATCGCCATTTCCGCCGTGTAGACATGGCCGGGATTGGCCCGACAACTCACAATCAAATCCGCGACGTGGCTGGGAAACACCGCGCTGGCGTTTTGACCTTCCACCGTCATCCGTTCGCGCCCGAGCATTTTTTCCAAGGACGGGTTCATCTGCAACAGGCGATCGTCCGACGACAACACCGCCAAACCGTCGGCCATGTTGTCCAACACCGCCTGCAACTCGCTGGTGCGCTGGGCCACCCGCTGCTCCAGGGTGCGGTTGTAGTCCGCCAACTGCTCCTGCGATCGCCCCAGTTGTTCGGTCATCCGGTTAAAAGTGGTGGCCAACAGCGCCATTTCCCGAGTCGGGGACGCCTCGGCCACCCGGATAGCCAAATCGCCATCGGCCACCTTCACCGCCGCCGCCGTCAACGCCGACAGGGGCCGGCCCACAATGCGATCGGCCATCGCCACCACCACCACCGCCGCCAAGGGCACAAATCCCCCCCACCAACCCCCAACA
>JAAUUG010000168.1 GCA_012031195.1 Oscillatoriales cyanobacterium SM2_1_8 | reverse complement strand
ACTACCCGGCGGATTTGTACCTGGAGGGCTCCGACCAACACCGGGGTTGGTTCCAATCTTCGTTGCTGACTTCGGTGGCCGCCAACGGTCACGCTCCCTACAAATCGGTGCTGACCCACGGTTTTGTGCTGGACGAAAAGGGGCAGAAAATGAGCAAGTCCCTGGGGAACGTGGTAGACCCCATGGGGTTGGTGAACGGCGGCAAGGACAAGAAGCAAGAGCCGGCCTACGGGGCCGATGTGTTGCGGTTGTGGGTGGCCAGCGTGGACTACAGCGCCGATGTGCCTTTGGGCAAGACGATCGTGGCCCAAATTGCCGACGGAGCCCGCAAAATTCGCAATACGGTGCGGTTTTTGGTGGGCAACCTGTTTGATTTTGACCCCGCCCACGATGCGATCGCCTGGGAAAATTTGCCGGAGTTGGATCGCTATGCCCTGCACCGGTTGGCGGAGGTCTCCCAGGGGGTGACCAAGGCCTACGACAGCTATCAATTTTTCCGGTTTTACCAAGAAGTTCAACAATTTTGCACGGTGGATTTGTCCAATTTTTACCTGGACATCGCCAAAGATCGGCTGTACATCAGTGCCCCCCAGTCCCTGCGGCGACGGGCTTGCCAAACGGTGTTGCATCAATGCTTGGAGTTTTTGGTGCGGGCGATCGCCCCGGTGCTGTGCCACAACGCCGAAGACATTTGGCAGCATCTTCCTTACCCCAAAGACCAGGAATCGGTGTTTGCGGCCGGTTGGTTTGAGGCCCCCGGGCCATGGCTGCAACCGGAATTGGCCCTCAAATGGCGGGCCCTGCAACGGGTGCGGGACGATGTCAACAAAGCCCTGGAGTTGGCCCGCAACGCCCGGGCGGTCGCGCGCCCCTCGAAGCCAAGGTGGTGTTGACCTGCAGCGATCCGGTGCTCAAAAGCCATTTGCAATCTTTGGGCGATCGCCTGCACTATCTGTTCATCGCGTCTCAGGCGGTGGTGGCGGAAACTTTGCCGGAGAGTCCCTACCAAATGGCGGGGGAAAACATTCGGGTGGCAGTGCTGCCGGCGGAAGGAACCAAGTGCGTGCGTTGTTGGCACTATTCGCCGCAGGTGGGGCACGACGCCGAACATCCCCATTTGTGCGAGCGGTGTACGGCGGCGATCGCCGGTCAGGAATTTGCTTGATCCGATGGGGGGAACGGTTTCGCCGTAAAATGCGATCGCCCTCTCAAAACCGCAGTATGGCCAGCACCGATCGCGCGGAAAAGACCTGGAAAGCGTTTTGGCAACCGCAAAATTTCTTGAATCGTGAACTGAGCTGGTTGGAATTCAATCAGCGGGTTTTGCGGGAAGGAATGGACGAGCGGACGCCCCTTTTGGAGCGGGTGAAATTTACCGCCATTTTTAGCACCAACCTCGATGAATTCTTTATGGTGCGGGTGGCCGGCATTCAAAAGGAAATGTCCACCTACAGCCAGAGTCCGGAAATGCCGCCCCGGCTGAGCGACGACGGTTTGACGCCCCCTGTGCAGTTTGCTGCCATTCGCCGTGCCGTGCAGCCTTTGGTGCAGGAGCAGCACATTTTCTTTGAGAAAACATTGCGGCCGGCCCTCACCGCCGCCGGCATTCAATTGTTGGATTACAGCGATCTCAGCGAAAACCAGAAAGAAGCCCTCCGTCAAGATTTTGATCGGAAATTGTTTCCGGTGTTGACCCCCCTTGGCTTTGAGCCCACCGACAAGGCCGATCCGGGGCACCCGTTCCCGTACATTTCCAACCTCAGCCTCAACCTGGCGGTGATCCTGCGGGATCGGGACGATCGTCAAGTGCATTTTGCCCGGGTGAAGGTGCCGCGCATCCTCCCGCGGTTTGTGGCGGTGCCCGATGCCCCATCCCATACTTTTGTGCCCCTCGAACAAACCATTGCCCACAACCTGCATCTGTTGTTTCCGGGGATGGAAATCGAAGAGTGTTATCCGTTTCGCATCACCCGCGATGCCGAATTGGATATCGCCGAAGATGAAGCCGACGATCTGATTGCGGTGATGAAAGAGGGTCTGAGCCGGCAGCGGTTTGGCAAAGTGATGCGGTTGGAAATCGCCGCCGATACGCCGCCGGATGTGCGCACCACCCTAATTCAGCGTTTGCGCATTGCCGAAGAAGATGTCTACGATATCGACGGTTTGATGAGCTTGGGCGACCTCATGGCGATCGCCAACTTGCCGGTGTGGGAATTGCGCGACCCCTCCTGGAAATCCGTCAGCCATCCCCGCCTCAAGGATGCGGAGCAAAGCATTTTGAGGTCATTCGCCAAGGGGATTTTCTGGTGCACCATCCCTACCAATCGTTTACCACCACCGTTCAGCGTTTCATCGAAGAAGCGGCGGCCGACCCCGACACGATCGCGATCAAACAAACGCTCTACCGGACTTCTGGGGATTCTCCCATCGTCCAGGCCCTGATTCGTGCCGCCGAAAACGGCAAACAAGTGGCGGTGCTGATTGAACTCAAAGCCCGCTTTGATGAAGCCAACAACATCTACTGGGCCAACAAACTCGAAGATGCGGGGGTGCATGTGGTGTATGGCCCCGTCCACCTGAAAACCCACACCAAAACCGCCCTGGTGGTGCGGCGCGAAGGCGATCGCTGGCGCGTTACGTGCACATTGGTACCGGCAATTACAACCCCAAAACCGCCCGGTTTTACAGCGATCTCGGACTGTTTAGCTGCCGGGAAGAACTGGGGGCCGACCTCACCGATTTGTTCAACAACCTCACCGGCTACCTGCGCCAAAAACATTATCGCCAATTGCTGGTGGCCCCCCTCAGCATGCGGGAGCGCTTTATGGAGTTGATTCAACGGGAAATTCAACACCAGCGCAACGGCTATTCTTCCTACATCGCCGTGAAAATGAATTCCCTGGTGGATCCGGAAATCATTGCCCTGCTCTACGAAGCCTCCCAAGCCGGCGTGCACGTCGATGCGATCGTGCGCGGCATCTGCACCCTCAAACCCGGGGTGCCCGGTCTCAGCGAAACCATCCGTGTGATCAGCATCATCGGGCGCTTTTTGGAACACTCTCGCATCTTCTTCTTTGGCAACGGCGGCCAAGAAGAGGTTTACATCGGCAGTGCGGATTGGATGCCCCGCAACCTCGATAGCCGGGTGGAAGTGGTAACCCCTGTGGCCGATCCGGTTTTGATTCGGGAACTCAAACAAATGCTGGAAATCATGCTGGCGGACAACCGTCAAGCCTGGGAACAGCAACCCGACGGCACCTACCGTCAAAAACAACCCCAAGCCGGCGAGCCTGAACTCAGTGCCCAACGGCATTTCATGGCCCAAGGTCGCCCTGAGTTTGCCTGAAGCCAGCTAATTGGCTGGAGCAGTCAGTGGGCGATCGCCTCGCGATAAAAATCTTCCAGGGCCTGCACACACTGGGGATTGTTGTACAAACGGGCGGCGTTGGCGGTCATTTGGCCCTGGATTTGGGTGCGGTATTCCGGGTCTGCGGTCAGCCGCACCACCTTGGCGACGTAATCGGCGCGATCGCGGGCCACGGTATCGGTCACCCCCAGGGTTTGCAAAATGCCGTAGGCGTGCCGCTGCCGCATGAGGCTCCCCGGCCAAGTCACCACCGGCAACCCACAGGCGATCGCCTCTAGCACGGTGTGGCCACCTGACCAAGCGGGCACATCCAAAAACACCGTGGCGGCTCGATTCAGCGCCAAGTAGTCCGTATGGGGCAAATGGGGCAACAAGCGATAGCGATCGCCCTTCATCACCCGATTCAAGCGCTCTTGAAAGGTGGCGGCGATGGGGCTACCGGGGGCAAACCCTACAAACACCAGTTGGGCTTGGGGCAAACGGGCGGCAATTTCGCCCCACAGGACGTCGTCTTGGGGCAAATACTTGAACGGCGATTGGCAGGACAACAGCACCGGCGGCAGCAGACCCTCGGGCAGGGCGGGCGGCGGCAGCAAAGGCTGTCGGTAGGACAAGCCGATGCCCGGCAGCCGAATCAAAGTTTCCCGGTAGTGGCGATCGCCGCCGGGGGGTTCCATTTCCTGGTTGGACAAAAAGAAATCCAGGGTGGGCAGGCCGGTGGTGACCGGATGCCCCCATCCCACACACTGAACCGGTGCCAACCGCAGGGCGGCCAACACCGTCATCAGCGGGTCCATGCCCACATCCAGATAAACCAAAAGGTGCAAATTGTCTTGGCGGATTTGGGCGGCGATGCCTTCCCACTGTCTGCCGGGCAAATGGTAAAAACGATGGCTGGAGCGTTGAAAGCGATCGGTGATTTCATCTTGGGGCGTACCGGTGTGGTAACAAAACACCTGAAAGGACTCTGGGTTGGATCCTTCCACCCACCCCACCGAGAGTTTGCCAACGGTATGGCGGTACATGTAGCTGGATACGTACCCCACCCGCCACGGCGGCCCCGGCGGCATCGCCAGCGGTTGGCTAAATTGGGGCATCATCTGGGTCACCACGTCCCGTACCAGATCGCCGTAGGCACTCTGCAAAGCCCGATCGTCTTGCCCCTGGTACGACAACAGAAAGTTGGTGGCAAACGCTAGACCCGGCAGCGCCGCGGCCGGATGTTGGCGGGCCCAGTCCCCAAATTCCGCCAGGTTGGCGGTGTAGCGCTGTCGCCAACGTTCTACATCCGCCTCGGTTTCATAGACAATCGGCAACGCCAAAGCGTGTTGGCGCCGGGCCCGACCGTCCAAAGGGTTGAGGGCGATCACCTGCTCCCAACACCCCAACGCCATCTCGATTTCGTTGCGATCGCTGCGCACCCCCCCCAAATTAAACCAAGCTTCGCCATCCATGGGTTGGAGGGCCGTGGCCTGGGTCAAGGCCCGGAGGGCGGCATCGTGGCGACCGATCCGGGCTTGCACAATCCCCAAATTGCGCCACGTCTCCCCGTTGCCCGGATCGAGCTGCAAAGCCTGGGTGTAGGCGGCGATCGCCCGTTCTTCGCCGTTGGGTTCCGTGGCACAAATGTCCCCCAGCAACCCGTAGCCCACCGCCGGGATGAGGGACCCCTTGGCCAAACCCCGCTCCAGCAAGACCCGGGCTGTGGTGACCGACCCCAGCCCCCAATACACATTCACCAAATTCCAATAGGCATCCCCCAAAGTGGGCTCGCACCGAATCGCGTCAATGTAGGCGGCGATCGCCCCGGCGGTGTCCCCCAAAGACACCAAAACATTGCCCAGGTTGTAGTGGGCCGCGGCGAGGTCAGGAGTTTGGGCGATCGCCTCGCGAAAAGCGGCGGCCCCTCCCGGCAAATCCCCGGCTTGAACCCGACTCAAACCGACTTGCAAAGCATTCATGTCTTTCTCCTGCGATGGGGGCGCTAAACTGAGGGGGCCAGGATTGAGGTTTTCCATGCCAACGGTATTGCCAACCCTCACCTTAACCGAGTTTTTGCAGTTGCCGGAAACCAAGCCAGCCAGCGAGTACATCGACGGTCAAATCCTGCCAAAACCCACGCCCCAAGGCAAACACAGCACCCTTCAAGGCGAATTGGTGGCTTTCCTCAACGGCCAATTGAAACCCTTACGGTTGGCCCGAGCGTTTCCCGAATTGCGCTGTACCTTTGGCGATCGCTCGACGGTGCCGGACATTGCGGTGTTTGCCTGGGAGCGCATCCCCCGCGATGCCAACGGCGAAATTGCCAATGCCTTTGCGCTGCCGCCGGATTGGACGATTGAAATTTTGTCGCCGGAGCAACGGCACACCAAAGTCATCAAAAACATTTTGCACAGCTTGCAGCACGGCACCCAAATGGGCTGGCTGATCGATCCGGAGGAGCAAACGGTAATGGTGTACACCCCGCAACAGCTCCCCACGATCTGGGAAGAACCCGCTGCCCCCTTGCCGGTGCCCCCCTTCGCCCAGGATCTACGGCTGACGGTCGGTGAGGTGTTTGGCTGGTTGATGGTCTGAAGCGGGGGGCAAACCCAAGCCCAGAAGCGAATTTGGATGGGGAAGGACTAGGGGCGCCGTGCCTTCCAAGTGCCGCCGTAGCGATAGTGGGGATTGTCTCGCTGCAAAATTTGCCAACAATCGGGGCAAACCAACTGCCATGGCCCGCCGGCCGCCGTTTGGATGCGGTAGCGCAAAGTGCAAAGTTGGTGGCAATGTTGGCAAGGCTTGGCCATAAACCGTAGGGCAACGGACGCTCAATTTTATAGCTGCAAATATAGCTGTTTTGCATAGCGATGAGACAAGACAGGTCGGGTCGCAGGGGCGAAGCCCCCCGACAATGGTTCTATTGGACTTTCGTTGGGCAAGAAAAAGCTGTATCAAGTTTAATTAAAACAACTATATAGTCGATTTAATTAAAAGTGGCACGACTACGATTGTTTTGATTGCCTTTACTCTCCTCTCCCTTCCTGGGAGAGGGGCTGGGGGTGAGGGCAAGATTGTCGCAAACACATTTGAAATGACTGTAACTTGGTTGGGACGGGGTGCAGGGGTGAAACCCTGACTGGGGGCGCAGCCCCCAAACCCCCTTTTTCTTCGATGTCCGAACCTACCCAAATATAGCTATAAGAATGGTTAAGATTCCCACCCAAATTTATGCCAAAAAGGTAAGGAGCGGGTTGCGTAGCGTAGAATCCCCGGCAATGGCGATGGGTTTTGTCTATGCCTCCCGAGTTTTTCGACCTCACCGATGGCAATGATGAGGTGCCGTTGTCGCCGGGCACTGCGGGCCGGACGCTGCGGGCCTTGGCCGGAAACGATACCGTTGTGGGTTCCCCG
>JAAUUG010000167.1 GCA_012031195.1 Oscillatoriales cyanobacterium SM2_1_8 | reverse complement strand
TCAATGCCTTGCGGGCGGTGCGCCTCACCAACGACTATGTGGCCGATACCCACAGCAACTTGAACATGTTTGCCACCCTGTTTTTGGCGTGCTCGATCCGAAAACCGGGGTGTTGTCATACGTCAACGGCGGCCATGAATCCCTCCTGTTATTGCGAGACGGGCAAATTCACCAACTCCTGAAATCCACCGGCCCCGCCGTCGGGATGTTGCCCAACCTCCACTTTCAAATTCAACAAACCCATTTGCAGGTGGGCGATCGCCTAGTGGGCTACACCGACGGGGTGCCCGAAGCCAAAAATCCAGAAGGGGCGTTTTACACCGAAAAACGCTTGTTGGCCCTCCTCAATCAATCCTTTGCGTCGGTCACCACCACCATCGATGCGATTGAATCTGACGTGTTGCAATACATTGGCACCGCCGACCAGTTCGACGACATTACCCTGTTGGGGGTGGAGCGGCTGCGTGCCTGAGCCGCTTCGCATTAGTCAGAGTGGTTGCTACCCAAAGCATTTCCAATCGTTTGCCAACGTTGCGGTTGGCAAAATCCTCTATACTTCTACTAACTTTTGCCAACCGGTTTCCCATGACTGCTCCGAAAACCCCCAAAACCGAACCCGTGGGCGATGCCAGCCCTACCAACGCTGGATTGGTCCATGCTGCAACAAGCGCCAGCAAAGCCACGGTTGATGTGACCCCCAACCCGGAAACCCAGTCGCCGCAAAATGCGACCCCCACCTCCGCGTTGCAAGTCCGCCCTGAACCTGCCTCGGCGATTGTGTCCACGTTCCGGGTGGCGGGCGAGCGCCCCGTTTACGCGGGGACACTGGTGGTCAGCGAAACCTACAGCATTGCCGGCAGCATCCGACCGGTGCAAGCCAGCCGGCAGCGGGTGCTGGAAATGATGGGCGATCGCCCGATCATGGCTTCCGGCCTGGACATCAGCGATACGTTTCGTTCCTCGGGGTTGCGACCCATTGGCGCGGCTTCGTTGGTGATTTCCGAGTCCTACCGTTCCATGGGCGATCGCCCCGTCGCCTCCAACCAAATCGACAACCCGGTGATGTTGATGGGATTCCTGGATTAGCTTGGCTTCCCCCCATCCCTAAGGGGCTAGACTCCCAAGCCCCCCAATATGCTTAGCGCAAAGTTTTTTGCGATAAGTCCTACATCACATTCTCAGAAAGTGCTGTTCTCTCATCTCTTCGGCAACGTTGAATATAGTTGTTTTAATTAAAACTGACACGGTTTTTCCTGCCCAACGAAATTCTAATAGAACCAATTCGGGGGCTTCGCCACTGCGACCCGACTTGTCTTGTCGCTATGCAAACAGCTATACAGGCGCATTCTTAATTAAAATGACTATATCAAGGTTGAATATCGAGGAGCGTGCACGAAGGGAGGCATGGTCGTGATGCACGAAAATTTTGACGGGGGAACGGCAAGGTTTGACGAACCAAGCGCCCGCCCTGCAGCCATTGGCCCGTTGAAATCTGCGCAGCAGCCCCCCAGAAATCGGTGTCATCAACAACACCCTGGCAGCCATTGGTCGGGATGGTCAATTTCCCAGTCGGGAAAGCTTTTCCCCAAATATGCCAAAAGCCTTACGGCGATCGGCGTCTATCGCCAACCAAGTCCAAGGCTGCCGGCAATTTGGCTTCCAGCAGCAGTGCTTCACTGAGGTTGGTCTTTCTCATTTGCACTTCTTCAAGGTCGCTATGGGATAGGTCTGCCTTAGAAAGATCGGTATTTGTAAGGTTGGCAGCCCTAAGATTTGCATAGCGGAGACTGGCACCACTTAGAATGGCGTGACTAAAATCAGCATTTTGACAGTTGCAGCGATTCATCTTGGCACGAAAAAAGCGGCTATGCCATAGAATCGCCTCTGAAAGATTGGACTCGGACAAATCAACTCCCCACAGGAGGGCGTGGGAAAGATCAGACCTCCGTAAATCAACCTTGGTAAGGTTGGAACCATTGAGATTGGCATCAATTAAGTTTGCCCCTACCATTTGGGCTCCGGTAAGATTTGCAAAAGCCAAGGTGCTTCCATAAAGATTGGCACCACTAAGATTTGCGTCCTCAAGGTTACCTGTAATTACTGCGCCAATTAAGTAGGAATTTGTAAGGTTGGATTTTGCTAAATTGGTTCCAATTAAGTTGGCATGATACAAGTCTACTCCTGAAAAATTAATTCCCCTTAACGCCATGCCGCTGAGGTCTGCTTCAGATAGATCCATAGGAGCATCTTTTTTATGGGCCTGCCGCCAGGCATTCCAAGCATCAACCCCTTCGATCAGTAAGCCCATGTGGTCAGGATTTGACATTGTAGGAAAAAATGCGTACCAACCAATTGTATAGCTGGAGATAGCTTGGTTAGGATGGGGGGCAGGGATAGAACCCCTAGCTTGGGGGATTCAGCGCGATCGCACAGCCGAACGGCGCAGCCCCCAACCCCCCTTTGCCTTTGATGTCCGAACCCACCCGAATATAGTCATATTGGAATTCAATAAAAAATTGCTATTAAGAATCGTGCTCTCTGAAACCCTCATGCTTTTGTGGTAAATTTCTTACAAAGACTGTCTGTTGAATGCAGTTTACATTATGTCACCCATCGCTGTTGCATTCACCTCAAATCCGTTGTCAGCATGGCGACAACTCCAGATAGGCAATTTTTCCCTGGAGCAAGTTTTGCATATGCTGGTGGATACGGAAGGAGAAATCCATCAAGAAATGCTTGATGAAGAAGTATCTTATCGATTTTTCCAGTCATTTGACGAGCGGGGAGATATTCCACCCCTGGTGCCCCTACTGCTGTGGAGGGGGAAATTCTATTTGGGGTGTCCCCGTTCTTTGAACGATGGTGAATTGCAAATGATTTGTGGACGAACCCGCACAGGGATAGAAATTATTTCCATATCGGCACAAAGCTATCTTAAATGGCATCTTCGACAAAACCTCCCCACTCAAGGTGAAATAGAAATCGAAGCGGTTGTTAATCCTTTAACAGGAGAAGAAGATTCTTCCAAGCTAGAAGAGATTACAGAACTTTATCTGGCGCAGGCGATAGATCAAACCAATCGAATTGACGCGATTATATCGATTGCCCTGCAACACAGAGCCAGTGATATTCATTTTGAACCGATTGCGGAAGGACTCAGGGTGCGATGTCGCATTGATGGTAGCTTGAGGCTGATCAAAGTCATGCAAGCAGACATTAGCAGAAAGATTGTGATTGCGATTAAAGTGATGGCAAATATGGACATTGCCGAGAGCCGCATACCACAGGATGGCCGGATTGGACGTGTCATTAAAAGCGGCGATGGAATTTTAACCAATCTTGATATAAGGGTCAGCACTTTTCCTTGTGTCGGGGGAGAAAAAGTGGTGATGCGGCTTTTGCATCGCAAGAAGATCGCTCGTCTCCATGAATTGGGTTTTGAACCTCAAGTCCTCGAACATTATGAGTCAATTTTAATTGAACCCCAGGGAATGATCGTTGTGACAGGGCCTACTGGTTCCGGAAAAACAACAACACTGTATGCTAGTTTGCGTCATCTTGCCAATGACACTGTGAACATTGTCACAATTGAAGATCCGGTGGAATACACCTTTCCCTTTATTACCCAAGGTCAGGTACAACCCCATGGCATGGATTTTGCCAATGGTCTGCGGTCTATTTTAAGACAAGACCCTGACATTATTGTAGTCGGAGAGATTAGAGATAAAGAAACTGCAGTGGTGGCGATGCGCGCCGCTTTGACCGGTCACTTGGTTTTAACAACAATGCACACCAACGATGCGATCGGTGCAATCTTTCGATTGAAAGACTTTGGTCTAACTGACAATGTAATTGGCGAAGGCTTGGTGGCGGTTTTGGCCCAAAGGTTGGTAAGAGGCATTTGTTCTAAATGCGGAGAAACTCACATTCCTTCCCCGGAAGAAATCGAATTTGTCGGTCTTAAAAATAGATCCATGGATTCAAAAGCACCATGGCGGAAAGGCAAGGGTTGCGAAAGATGCTTTTTTACTGGGTATTACGGACAAGAAGCTCTAATTGAACTTTTGCCGATCAAGGCTGAGATTTTTGATCGATCCTATGACAACCTACGCAAAGAGCTGAACAATCTCTGCAAATTCACCTTGTTTACATCAGCAAAAGCCAAAATTCTACAGGGCAAAACCACAGTGGAGGAAGTAAAGCGAGTGTTGGCTAGCAGCTTACTGCCCCCAACTGAAAAGTTATAAGCGCCCCTTCACCGACAACCTCGCCTACTCACGACCCTGGCGCTGGCAACATAACGGCTAAACTCACCCGCCGCCAGTAACTTTGGATAATGCAGACAGTTTAGCCTACGGTCGGGTGCAGTGATTTGTTATGTTGTGCAAACTTTTCCACCGATCGCCCATCCATCCCCACCGATGCCAGCGCCCCTATACCAACAACCTCGCCCACTCACGACCCTGGCGCTGGCAACATAACTAAGGGTTATGCGCGGGTCACCGCATAACACATTGAGCAAAAAAAGCGCAAAAATCACGACAGCTAATGACCTTGCACTAAACTACCCCGCGTTAGCGAAGATGTCAAGGCGGCGCAGACGAAATCGAAGGCTTTGCAGCCTAACACGCTAGCAAGGCTTCCATAAACGACGTTTTCACAAGTGTAGCGGCCACGGTGCCATTTTGTTGGGCGGCTCAGGAACGAGGTGCAAGCGATTCGGCACCCACGCGGAAATGTCTGGATTCCCTCCTGCAGGCTAAGCATTGCAGCTACAGTTCGCCACACCTCAGGTTTGGGGTTGGGGTTCCGGCACTTCGGGGGGGGCGGCCGTTGCTCTCTGGCAATGGCAACGCACAGGCCACATCGGGGCGAAACTCGGCGTAGCGACCCCGGCGGACGGCGGCAATTTCCGATTGCACCGCCTGACGGCTTTCCCCCATCCGCAACAGCAAGTGGGTGGACAACTCCAAACTGCCTTCAAATTCTGGGTGCACCACTTCTTTGGCCCCCAAGCCGTACAGCACATCGATCTCGCCGTCGCGGGTGCCGGGCCGACAATGTCCAGGTTGGGCACCAGGGCGATCGCCTTTTGGACGCACAGGCGGTTGTCGAGGGTATCGGTGGTGGTCACCACCATGGAGCGGGCCCGTTCGATGCCGGCGGCTTTCAACACCGGGGCGTTGGCGCAATTGCCGTAGACGTAGGGAATGCCCCGTTCCCGCAACAATTGGGCTTTGGATTCGGCCCGTTCGATCGCCACCACTTGGTAGCCTTTGCCCTGGAGCAAACTCACCAGGTTTTGGCCCACCCGCCCATACCCGCACACGATCACGTGGTTGGCGATCTGCTCCACCCGGTCGTCCAAAGGAATGTCCGCCCGATCCAACCAATCGGCGATCGCCGGCCACCGATTCAAAAAGGCGAACCCCGAATTCAATCCCCGCAGCAAAAACGGCGCGATCATCAGCGTGGCCGCCGTGGTGCCCACCACCAACAAATAGACCGGCCGGGTCACCAACCCCAACTTTTGCCCTTCGCTGGCCAAGACAAACGAAAATTCCCCGATTTGGGCCAGACCTACCCCCGCCGCGATCGCCACCCGGGGCGAATAGTTAAACGCCCGCACCAACACGAACACGATCGCAAACTTGCCCACCATCACCAACGCCACCAACGCGGCGATCGGTTGCCAGTGGTTCCACAGAAACCGCGGATCGATCAACAAACCAATGGCGGCAAAAAACAACGTGGCAAAAATGTCCCGGAGGGGTTCCACGGCAGCCAAAGCCCGGTCGGCATACTCCACCTCCGAGATCATCAGCCCCGCCACAAAAGCCCCCATCTCGATCGACAGGCCCAGCTTTTCGGTCAAGAGGGCAATGCCCATGCACAACACGATCGTGGCCAACAGAAACAATTCATCGCTTTCGGTGCGGGCCACCAGCCGGATGCAGCGGGGCAACACCCACACCGCCACGGCGATCGCCCCACCGGCAAACAAAGCGGTTTTCAGCAGGGCTGCCCCCACCGCCACGGCGATCGCCTCCGGTTGATCCAACGCCGGCAACACCGCCAACATCAAGCCCAGGGCCAAGTCTTGGACGATGAGGATGCCCAACATGACTTTGCCCTGCACCGACTCGGCCTGGCCCGTATCCACCAAACAGCGCAACACTACCGCCGTCGAAGACAAAGACAGCACCGCCCCCAGAAAAATGCCCTCCGGGAAGCGATCCACCCAACCCGCCACCAGGGCGATCGCCGTCGAGAGGATCACCGTCAGGGCAATTTGGAGGGAGCCCCCCCCCAGGGCAATGCGGCGCACCTTCTGCAACTCGCCGATGGAAAATTCCACCCCCAGCACAAACAGCAGGAGGGCCACCCCCAACTGGGCCAGGGTTTCCACTTGGATCAGCTCGCGGATCAGGGCCAAACCACCGGGGCCCACCACCACCCCCCCCCACGATGTAGCCCAAAATCGCGGGCAGCCGCAACCCCGCTGCCAGCAGGCCCCCGAGGGCCGCCGCCGCCAACACCGTCACCAAATCGACGATCAATCGAAAATCTTCTTGCACCGCATTGCCTTGGTGTTTTCAATCTATATCTTGCTATACATTAAGAACAATGAATTTGTGTTGGCATGACCGTCCTCGAATTTTCCAATTGCGGGCCGGCAGTTGGATGGCCCAACGTACCGACCATACCCCCCAAGCCCCAACAAGCCCACAGCGAAAAGGGGGAACCGTGGTGACGTTTTTGCCCGCCGACGACGGGCGATCGCC
>JAAUUG010000166.1 GCA_012031195.1 Oscillatoriales cyanobacterium SM2_1_8 | reverse complement strand
CCGCACCGCCGCCTTGGCTCCCCAAACCGAAGTGACTTGGGAAAAGGCCAGGGGCCGCATTGCCGCCACGATCGTGTGCCCCTACCCCCCCGGCATTCCCGTGCTTTACCCCGGGGAAGAAATCACCGCCGAGGCGATCGCCCATTTGCGGGCCGTCCAAACCGCCGGCGGCGTGCTCATGGGAACCCATGAAAACCACTTGCGGGTGGTAGCCTAAGGGCGAAGAACCCAGTCCGGAGGTATTTCCCTATGCGCCCCGTGGGCTGCTGGCTGGCGATCGGTTGGATGTTCATCTGGGTGCCGTCCGTTGCCGCCGACGAACCGCTCTGTTATTTGGAAACCCCCGACCGTCCCCGGTTGGATCTGTCCGCCCTCTGCGGTCAGACCGTCCCGTTTTTGCCCGCGCTCTCTCCCCCCACCGAATTTGCCCGCGACCTCGCCACGGCGATCGCCGGTTACCCCGAAGAACGTACGCCCTTGGCCGCCATTCCGCTGCCTGCCTACCAAGAAGCTGCCCGCAACATTTGCCAAGCCCTCCGGGACGGCACCTTCACCGAGCTGCGCAACCAATTGCTGGGGGATGTCCGCAACCGGGAAACATCCCCCGAAACCTTCCGCGAAGGGGCCCGTTCACCCGATCGCGATCGCGTCGTCGAAACCCTCAGCTTCCAGGTAGCCAAAGACCTGGGGGCCAAACATTACTGTCCCGAATTTTTGGATTGAGGAACCCACCATGGATATTCATGCCCACCTAACCGCCGCCGCCGCCGATTTGCAAATGCCCAGCGAGTCCGAATACCCCTTCGAGGTCTGGGTCTCGACATCCCAGGATTGGCCCGACGTCGAAGCGGCGATCGCCACCCAGGCGCCCCAACCAGAGCCCGTAGAAATCGTGGACCTCGCCCACCTGTTCCGCAACGTGGCCTATGCCAAATCCTGGCACGATGACCTGCAGCAAGCGCAAGTCCCCAAATTTCAAGCCCTGATGGCCGCCCTCAACGATGCCTTAACCGATCTGCGGGTTTATCGGATAGGTACTGTCGAAGTTGAAGTGTACATTCTGGGCAAATTTGCCGGGGGCATCGCCGGCCTCCGCACCAAACTTGTGGAAACCTAATCGCGAAACGGGGTATTCTCTCACGGTTTTACCAATTTTTAACCCAAATATCGCCCAAATCCTACCCAATCCTTGATCGGACAACGGGAATCGGGGGGAAAGCTAAGAGTCGGCCCATCAATCTTGGCCGTTCGAGCAACCGTCGATTACCAGAATCAAGGGGGAAAAATGTCCGGCAAAATGCAGCAGATGTGGGCGATCGGCCAGCGGTTGGCTATTTGGGGTACCTGCACCTTTTTGGGCGCGTTGAGCGTGGGCGGCGCCCAGGCTGTACCCACCTCCGAAGGCTTTGAAAGCGGCAACAAGACTTCCTACAGCGGGTCTTCGGTCAGCTTTGGTTCGGGGGCTTGGTACCTGGAAGACGGCTTGGTGGGAACCGGCACCTCCGATCGCAAGACCGGTACGCGCTCGGTGCGGCTGCGGAACGCCGGTTATGCGGAAATGCGCTTCGACAAATCGGGCGGGGCTGGCACCATCACCGTCAAGCACGCCAAGTATGGCGACGATGGCAACACCACCTGGGCCTTGTTTTGCTCTACCAATGGCGGCAGTTCTTGGCAGCAAATCGGCTCCACGGTCACCACGGCATCCACGGCGCTGCAAACGACCACCTTCAACGCCAACCTGAGCGGCGCGGTGCGTTGCTCCATCGACAAGCAAGACGGCTCCTCTGCCCGCCTGAACCTTGACGATGTTTTATATTGGCGATTTCGGGGCATCTCCTACCCCAACTCCAACTCCTACTCCCACCCCAACCCCTACTCCTACTCCCACCGGCTCTGTCCATTTGTTGATGGGGAATCCCAGCGGGGCCACCGCCAGCACGGCCAATGCCAACAACTACCTGATGGACAAGCCCCAGTACGCTTTGTCCTACAACAACGCCAAGCGGATCCCCAACTGGGTGAGTTGGCAACTGAGCAGCGCTTGGCTGGGGAGCACCCCGCGGCAAGACGACTTCCGACCCGATACGACCTTGCCGTCGGGCTGGTACCGCGTCACCTCCAGCGACTACAGCGGCAGCGGTTTCGATCGCGGGCACATGGCTCCTTCGGCCGATCGCACCAATTCGGTGTCCAGCAATTCGGCCACGTTTTTGATGACCAACATGATTCCCCAGGCCCCCGACAACAACCAAGGACCTTGGGCAAAACTGGAGGACTATGCCCGTACGTTGGTCTCCCAGGGCAACGAGTTGTACATTGTGGCGGGGGTTTACGGGGAATGTGGCACCGGCTCCAACGGCAATCGTTGCACCCTCAACCCCAGTTCCGGGGTGTCCATCGGCGTCCCCAACCGCACTTGGAAAGCGATCCTGGTGGTACCCAACGGCAGCGGCAGCGCCCTCAACCGGGTAAACACGGCCACCCGGCTCATTGCGGTGGACATGCCCAACGCCCAAGGCATCCGCAGCAACGATTGGCGGAGCTATCGGGTGTCGGTGGATCAACTGGAAGCCCGTACCGGCTACAACCTGTTTTCCAACCTGCCCGTAACCATCCAATCGGTAATCGAAGCCCGCGTCGATAACGTCAGCAACTAGGTTGTGGGCCATGGGAGAGATGGGGCTCAGGGGGCGCAAAAAATCCTCCTGGTCTTGGCTCTCCCTCACCCCACCCGCTGCCTGGGAACCAAATCCACAGGCTAGACGATCGCGATCGCCCAAATTTTGCGCCCCATTAGCCTCCGATTCCCATAGGAGGCATCGCTCGAAATTTATGCACTCTATGAACGACATCAGGCGTTGCATCTAGTCATTTTAATTAAAATTGATACGGTTTTTTCTTGCCCAACGAAAGTCCAATAGAGCCATTGTCGGGGGCTTCGCCCCTGCGACCTGAGTTGTTTTGTCTCGTCGCTATGCAAAACAGCTATACAGGCGCATTCTTAATTAAAACGACTATAGTCATTTCAAAGGTGTTTGCGACAATCTTGCCCTCACCCCCAGTCCCTCTCCCAGGGAGTAAAGGCAATCAAAACAACCGTATTCGTGCCACTTTTAATTAAAATGACTATAAGTTTTCGGGCGGTGCTGCAAGGTAGGCGGCCCCCCCGGCCAAGAGGCGAGGTGGGGGGCGCACCAGGGAGAGGGGTTTTACACGCTCGTTGGTTGGAGGCTGGCCATCTTCGTTTCCAACGACTTCATCAGCGAGGCAAAGGGCTTCACAAATTTATCGATGCCTTCGGTTTGCAATTCCTGCATCACCACGTCCAAGTCGATCCCCAATTCCGTGAAATCTGCCAACACTTGCCGGGCTTGATCCAAATTGGCTTCTAGGCGATCGCTCACATCGCAGTGGTCAATGCAAGCATCGATGGTTTCGGGGGGCATGGTGTTGACCGTGTTGTCGCCCACCAGGTTGTCCACATACATCACATCGCTGTAGGTGGGGTTTTTGGTGCTGGTGCTGGCCCACAGCAACCTTTGTTCGAGGGCCCCTTGGGCCGCCAGGGCTTGCCAGGCGGCGGTGTTGTAGATTTCTTTGTAGCGTTGGTAGGCCATCTTGGCGTTGGCGATCGCCGCTTTCCCCATTAACGAGTTCAGTTTGGCTTGTTGGGTTTCGTCGGCGGTGGCGGCCAGGGCTTGCAGGCGGGCATCGATTTTGGTGTCAATCCGGCTCAAAAAGAAGCTGGCCACCGAGGCCACCTTCACGCTTTGCCCTTGGGCGGCCAGGGCTTCCAGTCCCCGGATGTAGGCCATGGCGGTCTGTTCGTAATCGGCCACCGAAAACAGCAGGGTGACGTTCACGGGAATGCCCGCGGCGATCGTGGCTTCGATGGCGGGGAACCCGGCGGCGGTACCGGGGATTTTGATCATGATGTTGGGGCGATTCAGGGTTTGCCAAAACCGCTGGGCTTCGGCGATGGTGCCAGCGGTGTCGCCGGCCAGGTTGGGGGATACCTCGATGGAAACGTACCCATCCACGCCGTTGGAACTCTCGTACACCGGCCGCAGCAAGTCGGCGGCAGCCTGAATGTCGGCAAAGGCCAAGGTTTCGTAGACCCCCTGCACGTCTTTCCCATCCTGGACTGCTTCGGCGATCGCCGTGTCGTAGATGGCGTTGCCCGCGATCGCTTTTTCAAAAATGGCGGGGTTGGAGGTGATGCCGCGAATGTTGCCGCTGGCGATGGCGCTGGCCAGTTCCCCCGATGTCAGGATATCGCGGCTGAGGTTGTCCATCCATACGCTCTGACCGTGTTCAAACAGTTCGTGCAGGTGATTGGCCATGGTGTCGCTCCTGGGGATTGCCCCTGCTCATTGGGCCTATCTTACCGGCCCCATTCGGGGAACAATCGCAAAGACTTTCTTAAAACTGGCGGGCTGGGTCATTCCGGAGTCCAGGTTTGGAGGGCGGACGCCACCTGGGCCACGACTCCCGCCCAATCGCCGCGGGCCGGCTGCCGAAACAACCGGGCGGTGGGGTACCACGGGGTATCAAGGCGATCGCATCCCCAACGCCAATCGGCGGCAAAGGGCAACAAAATCCACACCGGTTTCCCCAGGGCTCCGGCCACATGGGCCACCGCCGTATCCACAGAAATCACCAAGTCCAAATGGGCGATCGCCCAGGCGGTATCGACAAAACTGTGAATATGGGGGGCGAGGTTCCGCAACACGGGATGGTCTTGGGCATCGGGCCCCACCTGCAGGCTGTAAAAATGGGCCGGCCGGACACGCCACAGGGGCTCCAGGGCGGCGATGGGACAGGAACGCTGCCGGTAGGAACGCCACAGCCCCCGTCGATCGGAGCGGCGACCGCTGGCCCACACCACACCAATCCGGGGGCGATCGCCATCCCATAGCTCAGGAGGAAAAGGATCGGGAACCTCGGGGGGAACCCGCAAATAGGGGATGGGGGCGGGCACGGTTTCCGGGGCGATCCCCAGGTAATATAGCCCGTGGAACAGGGGGCAATGGACATCCCAATCCCCCAAATTTTCGGGGGTTGTCACCCGTCCGCCCAGGGTTTCGGGCCAGAGGGGAGCGAGGGTCGGTGGGGCCGCCAAGACGACTTCTCGGCACCGTTGGGCCAACAGGGGCACGATCCGGGCCCATTGCACCCAATCGCCAAGGCCGCGATCGTCGTACACCAACAGCCGTTGTTGGGCGATGTCTTCCCCTTGCCACAGGGGTTTGGCGTAGGGCCGGGGCGGTGCAAACCCGCTGTGGCTGGGGCGATGCCACATGTATTGGGGCCAACCCTTTTCCCAATTCCCCAAAGCCAACTCGACGTAGCCGGCGTTCCAGTGCAGTTCGCCGGATTGGGGAGCCAAGGCGATCGCCCGCTGCAAATGCTTTTGGGCTTCCGGCCAGCGGTTTTGCTCGATCGCACACAGGGCTTGGTTGTAATGGGCTGCTACAAAATCCGGTTGCAGGCGCAGGGCCTGGGTAAAAAAGTCGGTGGCGGTTTCCGGCTCGTCCAGTTCCGCCAACACGGTGCCCAGGTTGTAATAGGACTCGTAGTGGTTGGGGTCGATGGTCAGGGCTTCCTCAAAGGCGGTGAGGGCTTCCCGGTAGCGCCCCTCCTGCACCAAGGTATGGCCCAAATTGGCGTGGGCATTGGCCAAATTCGGCTGCAACGAAATTGCTTGGTAAAAACACTCCTGGGCCCCCTGGCGATCGCCTTGTTCCCCCAGGGCCACCCCCAACCGATTCCAGTCGGCTCCCTCCGCCAAATCCCGATCGGCCGCGAGCCAGTCTGTAAGTTGGGCTTGCACCGCCGCCGTTTCCCCCAAAGCCAAGGTGGCCTGCACCCAGCCCCGCCGGGCCGACCCATCTTCAGGAACCAGGGTCAACGCCTGAGCATAGCAGGCCTGGGCTTCGCGATGCCGTTGCCTTGCTTGCAACCAATCGCCCCACTGGGTGTGGGCAGCCACCGGAAACCGGTCGGGCGCCAAGGTCAACGCCTGCAATTCCGCCTCGATCGCCAACTCCGTCCAGCCCATCCGTCGATACACCTGGGCCAAATACCAAAAGCCCCCCGCCCCTTGGGGTTGGGTTTGGGTCAACTGGAGAAACACCGCCAAGGCCTCCTCCAGCCTGCCCGCCGCCAGGAGGGCTGCCCCCGTTTCCGTGAAGTTGTTTGCCGTCATCGCGCGACTCCTCGGTCATGGATTTATGGTGGGGTCTTGGATTGACTATACATTTCCCGTGGGACGGCTAGAATGTTCACGACTCGTTTTGGGTTGGCGCGGTCGGAAAACTTCCGGCCTCGCGGTTGTTCCGCACATCAGGAGAAAAAACGGCTTGAGCAAAGAAGGCGTTATTGAGATGGAAGGCACGGTAAGTGAGTCGTTGCCCGATGCCATGTTTCGGGTGGCCCTCGACAACGGCGTCACCGTCTTGGCCCACATTTCCGGCAAAATTCGTCGCCACTACATCAAAATTTTGCCCGGCGATCGCGTCAAAGTGGAGATGACCCCCTACGATCTGACCCGGGGGCGCATTACCTATCGGTTGAAAACCTGAGGAAACCATGGTATTGCCGGCTTTTTTGCTGACTTTGCGGGAAGGCATCGAAGCAACGCTGATTTTGGGGGTGGTGGCGGCGACGTTGGCCCAAGGCGATCGCCGCGATCTGTACCCAGCTTTGGTGGGGGGGAGCCTGGCCGGGGTTGCCCTGAGCGCTCTGTTGGGATGGGTGCTGACGGCGAGCCTGGCCGCCTTGCCCAGCCAAAGCCTCCTAAAACCTTTGTTGGAAGGTACCCT
>JAAUUG010000165.1 GCA_012031195.1 Oscillatoriales cyanobacterium SM2_1_8 | reverse complement strand
CCAGCCGGCTTTCTTCGATGGTTTGCTGCAACCCCCGCAAACTCCGATCCAACTTGGTGAGGCTGTCGGCGGTGCGGCGGCCGCTTCCCCGGTTTCAGCCCCCAGCTCCACCAGCCGCAGGCTGATTTCCAACAGCCGGTTGATGGCGGTATACCCCTGGCGGTAGCGCTCCACCTGCACCCCCCCATCCCGGTTTTTGTTGGCATCCACCAGGGCATAATCGTCCTGCACTTCCCGCAGTTGGGCAATGTACTGAATGCTATCCTGGGCCAAAGCTACCAGCGGCAACAGGTTGGCCTGCACGTCCTGATAAAACCCCTCGGTGGCACGGGTGGCCATCAGGGTTTCGACCAGGTATTGGGACGATCGCTCCAAACGTTCCAGCGGAACGGCAATCTGGACATCGGCTTGGGACACTTCCAAGGTTGCGCGGGCTGCGGCTTTGCGCGGGCGATCGCCGCCGAGGTCAACGCCGACAACACTTCGGGAGTGAGCTCTGGAGTTGGCCCTGAAGTTAGCCCGGAAATGGGTGCAGAGGGAGATGGGGAGACCAGGGGGGAAGGCACCGTGGCCGGTTTGCCGCCCCGACGGGCGCAGGCTTTCAGCTCTTTGAGATAGGGAAACCACGTCTGCAGCCAAACATCGCTTTGGGGTTCGGCGATCGCTTTTTCTCCTTGTTGAAGGAGGGTTTCCCAGGTGGCCGCCAGCTCCAGTTCCGCCCCAATTTCCCGCAGTTGGTTGAGGGTGGCCGTGGCGATCGCCGGCAGGGTGGGCGGCACCGGGGTGCCTGGCGTCAGCTCCTCCAGAGCCATTTCCAGATCTAAAATCACCAAGTCAAACCCCTGATCGGCAAACTCTTGCCACAGTTGCACCCGCTCGTCGATGCCCGTCAGGTACGAGGCTTTGACTTCTTCCCGCAGGACTTCCAGCCGTTGCACGGAAGTCCAGGGAACTTCGGCGACCGCCAACGCCCCCAACAAAAATTCCCCCCCTTCCAACAAAGCCTGTTGCAACTTCCCGTCCGTCAGGGGTGGGGCATCGTCCAAATACCGCAAATCCGACAAAATGTCTTCGAGGGCCGCCGCAACTTTGAGGATGGCTTCGGCACCAACCGTGGCGGCACCGCCTTTGATGGTGTGAATCGCCCGGTACAACTGCTGGATGGCCTCTTTCCAGGGCAAATCCAACAACTGGGACAACGTCCGAAAATAGTTCTGCAGGTCTTTTTGCGTATCCATGGCAAAAAGCTGCCGCAATTCCGCATCCTCTTCGGAACCGGCCAATTCGACCACAAAGCGATCGGGCGACGGCATCGCCATGGCTTCAGGGGGAGCCACCGGCGGGACAGGCGCGCTCGGCACCGTAGACGTCACCCTAGGGGTCACCGTAGGCGTTTTTGGCAACACGGGCAGCCCTTCGCCCATCAGCCCTCCCCGCCGGGCGCACTGTTTGAGGCGGGGCAGAAATTCCCCAAAAAATTCCCGCCAGATCGCCGGCTCGCGGCTTTGGCCAACTTCCTGGGCCACGGCGATCGCCGCAAACCAGTCGGGTTTCATCTCCAGTTCTTGACCGATTTCCGTAAGCTGCGCCAACACTTGGGTCGCCACGTCTTGGATGCCCTCCGGCAGACGATCCTCCACATTCTCCAGGGCGATGTCCAAATCCAGCACCACCAGATCAAAGCCGTTTTCGGCAAAGTCTTTTTGGAGAATAATGACTTCGTTTACTTCGGCCAGATACTGTTCCTTCACCAACACATGCAGGGCTTCCAATCGCTGCACCAAGGGAACGACCCCTTGACCATCGGTGAGTTCCAGGCTGCCCACCAGCAGCTCTCCCCCTTCCATCAAAGCCTGCTGCAACTCGCCGTCGCTGAGCAGCGGGGCTTGTTCCCGATACCGCATTTCCGACAGCAAATCTTCGAGGACCGTGGCGGTTTTCAGAATGGCGTCGGCTCCGACCGTGGCGGCCCCGCCTTTGATGGTGTGGATGGCACGGTAGGCTTGCTGGACATCTTCGCGCCAGGTACTCTCTTGCATTTGCTGCACCGTCGATAGGTACACCTGCAAATACTTTTGGGTATCCAGGGCAAACAACTGGCGCAACTCGGCTTGCAACTCGGCTTCTGCATCCATCATGACCGGCACCGTTTTTCGGGATGTTTTCTAAGGGCGGCTCGAACAATTTGGAACAATTTGGGACGCGGGGCCGTGGCCGGGCTACCGGGTGACTACCAGCCCTTCTTCGACGCGGGTGGCCACAATGTCAATGCCGGCGGCGGCCAATTTCTCGGGCGGCAACCGGAAGTATTCTACTTCTTGCAGCAATTGCCGCGACATCGCTCCCATCTCGGCACTGCGTTCCCGCGTAAACTTGGCTTGCTGTGCCGACCGCTCGGCGATCGCCTCGATCTCCCGTACCGACGCAAAACCCTGGCGGATGGCGCCGGCAATTTCCCGACTGGACTCGGTCACGGCGCTGCCCACCCGCGCCACCCGTTCGGTTACCAACCGGATGTTTTCAAAGGCATCGTTGGATTGCTCCACGCTTTGCGAAAAGTTGCTTACCAGACCCGTCAACCCTTCGATGTCCTGCCGAATCCCGGAAACCACGATCTCAATGAAACCCGTCCGCTGTTGCAGCAACAACAACCCTTCGCTGGTACGGGAAGCCAGAATGTTGACTTGGGCGGCGATCGCCTCGAATTCCCGCGCCACGCTGGCAAACTGATCCGGCTCCCGTTGCTCTACGGCCCGGGCGGCCACCATCGAAGCGTTCATCGCCAGCACCTGGGTCAAAGATGCCAACCGCTTTTGATCCTGCACAAACTGTTTGGCAAGATCCAAGAATTCCCCCAAACTCTTTACCCGAGCCACCATCTGCTCGGTGCCCCGCTGCAACTGCTGAATCCCCCCGGTCAGGTTCACAATTTCTTGCTGTCCGGAAACCACGGCTTCCTGGGCCGAGCCCACGGCAAAGTCGGCTTCGCTGGCCTGTTCGGAGGCTTCCAGCGCCAGTTTGGTAATGCTTTCCATGTTTTGACTGGCTTGCGCCACCGACTGCACCTGCTGTTGCGCGTTTTCGGCCACCGCCACCGCCAGCTTTTCCAAACCCTCGGCGTTGAACGTAACTTCCCGCGAAGTGCTCAATACGGTGGCCAAAATGATTCCCAACTGCTCGGACAGCCGGTTGAGGGTGTCGGCGATCAACCCGGTGGCTTGGGTGCTCACCCGCGCCTGCACGGTCAGGTTGCCGTCCTCAATCTCCGACACAATGTCCAAGAGGTGTTCCACTTCTTCCTGCAGGGCATCGTTTTGCTCTTCCACTTCCGCTTTGGCAGCCAACAACTCCGCTTGCCGCTGGGCAACCCCTTCAGCCATCTGGTTGAACACATCCGCCAAAGTGCCAAATTCGTCCCGGCTTTCGATTTCTGCCCGTTCGGAAAGGTCGCCTTCGGCATAGCTTTTGGCCGCTTGCTCCAGTTTTTTGAGGGGGGTGGCGACGGTACCGCTCCCCACCAACTGCGCAAAGACCGACCCCAATACCGCCAGCAAGACTCCACCCAAAACGATCGAGGTGGTGGTACGTCCCAACAACAAGTTGAGGTTCGTTTGCGGTGTACCGCGCACCAAGGCCGCGACGGGTTGACCCTGCCGGTTGAGGATGGGGGCAGCCGCCAACGTGTAGACTTTGCCCTCTAGGTCAAATTCCCCCGTGATAATCGTGCCGGTCGGCGTGGGAGAGTTGTTGGAACCCCCCGTTGCTTCCCAGGTTTGAATGCTGGCCTCGGACGGTTTAACCACCAAAGGACGCTCGGTCAAGGTCGTCAGCGTGCGGGATTCCTCGACGCGCCGCCGTTCCAAAAGGTCATCGCTTTCTCCCGCCAACAAGCTGCCCAAAGCCAACTGTTTGCCGATGAAAACCCCAGACAAGCCGCCGTTGAGGGCGCGGTTGGCCGACGTGACGACGCCGGCATCTTCCACGTCCAAAATGTTGCCGTAGACCACGGCCCCCAAGGTTACCCCCTGGCCATCAATCACCGGCCGCGCAATGTAGTTCACCAAAAAAGCACTGGATGCTTCCCGCCCTTCTCCCAAACGGGTCGCCAGTTCCGGGTTTTCGACCTCCAACCGCTGCACGGTCATCAAATCGTTGCCCCAAACGTCCGTCGAAACTGCGATCGCCCGCTGCACAATTCCGGCCCCCTGGCGATCGGTCACCGGGTCGTATTTGTCGCCGTATTGGCTGGAGGTGGCAGTCTCCAAAATGCGGGCATCCCGGGTCACCAAAACCACCAACTCTACTTTGCGGCGATCGGAGGTGGTTTCGTTTTGCAAAATTTGCCGCAGGCGGTTGCTGGTTTTGCCGGTTCGCAAAGATTGTTCGACAAAGGCATCGTCGGCCGGAGCGCCAAACCCGATTTTGTCCTGCCGCAGGTTGTTGTTGTAGGTGATTTGCAACGTTGCCAGCTCGGAAGTGGCTTGCTCGGTGAGTTGTTGCCGCAGGTTGTTGCCAGCCACTTGAACCGCCACCCACCCGGTCAAAGACACCGAGCCAATTACGGTAAACACCGATGCCAGACCCAATTTCCACTGAATTGGTGCATCCCGCCACAGACGCCGCTCCTGGCGCAGCCGGATGGCCGTGTCTTCGCTGCGGAGGTCTTTATCCGCTTTCTTGGGCAAACCCCGTACCATACCCCTCCTTGTGTTGGCGTTGTTCCTCTCTCAGCCTGCTCGCTTCGATGTCCGACGCTGCGGAATGCCACCCCTTGCGGCTCAATTCAGCGCGATAAAGATCACGGATTTGCTGCCGTATCGCCAAACGGATCGTCTTCGGTGGCTTCGGGTACCGCCTCGGTCAGCGGGGCCAATTCCTCAAACAGCCCTGTCGGGCCGTCGGCACTGCCATCCTCCAATTCCGACTCCAGCATGTCAAACAAGCTGGCCCCCGCCGCGGATTCGTCGGGCTCAAAGGAAATCTCTGGCATTTCAAATGCGGCATCCAACCGAATTTTGGGGGCCGGCAAACCCGCTGTGAGATCGGCAACCAAATCCGCAACCGGAGGCTCGGGAGCGATGGAGACCTCCGCCGCCGTGGCCGCACCTTCTCCACCATCACCTTCTGCGGGAGCTGTTGCTTGAAACTGGCCGAAATCGAAAGGCATGGCTTCTTCGCTTTCGTCGATCGCCCCCCCCACATCCGGCAGCTCAATTTGCGTATCTTCGTCCAAGATGGAGCGCCCCGCACCCGCTTTGGCATCCGGCGCGATCGCCTCCTGCTGGATTTCTGCGCTTTCTGGGACGCTAGGCAGAGGTTCCGCTTCCTGTTGGAAAATCGCCCCGACTTGCCGCGAAGCCGCCTGGAAAATTTGGGTCATGGGCGAAGGATCCTCCAGCGGTTCAACCGGCGATCGCGGAGCCAAACCTCCCACAAACGGCGCTGGTGAATCTGCTGGCGCCATCTCCTCAACCGCAGGCGTCCCGTTGACCGCCCGCACCGGCTCATCCAACAACTCCACCTTCCACGCCCGCAGTCCGGTACCGTCTCCTCTCGAGGAACCGAATCCCCCCGAGTCCTCGCCAAAGGCATCACCAACCTCACTCTCGATCGTGGAGCCAGCCAACGGTTTGGCAAAGTAATCCACCGCGGGCTCTTCCCCGATCGCCATGGCGGCGATCGTCTCGGTATAGGCTGCCGGCAACTCGGGGCGATCGCTTTCCCCCTTCAGCTTGGGAGCCGCCGCCGCCGCAGCAGACAAAGCGGCTTCGGGCACCCGGAAAAACCCAATGCCCGCCAGCAGTTGTTGGGCCAAAAATTCCATGTTTTCCGAACGCCGGCGGGTGTTGCGGGTCAGTTCCGCCGTTCGCTCAGCCAGTTTGGCAATCTCGCTCATGTAGTTGGCAGTGGAAGCGGATGCCGCCGCAATGCCAACACTGGTCTGGGCAATTTGGCGCCCGGCTTCGACGGCCTTGGCCAACTCGGTTTGCACGCTCGAAAACGCTTCGCTGGATTGTTGCACCCCAGAGGTGAACCCCTGCACCAAGTTCCCCAATTGCTGCACTTCCCCATCGACCGCCGATACCACGGACTGAATCTGGGCGGTGCGTTGCTGCAGCACCGACAGACCTTCGTTGGTTTGGGTCGCCAAGGCGTTGACCTGCCCCGCCAAGGCCTCGAATTCCCGTGCTACCCCAATGAACTGCTTCGGATCCCGCTGCTCGGCAGCACGGGCTGCCACCAGGGTGGCGTTGATGGCCAACACTTGGGTCAAGGAAGCAATTTGCCCTTGGTCTTGCACAAATTGCTCCGCCAAGCCCACAAATTCCCCCAGGGTTTTCATCTTTTGCACGATTTGACCGGTGCCCACCTGCAAAATCTCAATCCCGGTGATCAGCTTCTCGATGGCGTTGCGACCCGTGTCGCTGGTTTGACGCGCCGTGGTCAAGGCGATGTTGGCACGCTCGGTCTGAGCGGCCGAAGCCCGCGCCGCTTCGGCGACCTGCTCGGTGAGCTCTTGCCCCCGGGCTACCGATTTCGCCTGCTCCACGGTGTTGCTGGCCACCAGTTGGGCGGCTTCCTCCAAGTCCCGCGCCCCGCTAGCCACCTCCCGCGCTGCCACCAACACCCCGGCAATGGTAGAGGCCAATTGCTCGGCCAACCGGTTCAAGGTGTCGGCCACCAGACCGGTGGCGCGATCGCTCACTTCGGCCTGGACGGTCAGATCTCCGTCTTCCATTTGGGACACCACGTCCAGCAGGTTGCCCACTTCCGCTTCCAAAATTAGGGCTTCCTCTTCGGTGCGGCCGCCAGTTTCAACTCTTCTTGGGCTTGCACTGTCCGCGCCACTTCGTCCCGAATCC
>JAAUUG010000164.1 GCA_012031195.1 Oscillatoriales cyanobacterium SM2_1_8 | reverse complement strand
GATCGCCGTGGTCGAAGTGGCAATTTCGATGGGAACCAACACCAGCTTGGTGCCGCAGGCCGCAAGGGTCGGCGCTTCCGGCAGGGTTTCGGGGGCGATAATCCCCCCCCCTTAACGTAAATATCTGGCCGCAGGGCCTCGATCAGGGCGATCGCCGTGGTTTCGGCAAAAATCGTAACCCCATCGACAGCGTGCAGGGCCGCCACCACTTCCGCCCGCTGCGCCTCGGGCACCAAGGGTCGGGTCGGCCCCTTCAGGAACTGCACCGAAGCATCGCTGTTGATCCCCACCACCAAGGTTTTGGCGAGGGCTTTGGCTTGGGCCAGGTACCGCACATGGCCCGCGTGCAGCAAATCAAAACACCCGTTGGTGAGGGCCAAAGGTCGCCAGTCGGCAGGGGCCGCCGCCACCAACGCCACCAGGCGATCGCGGGCGAGCACCCCCACCCTAGCCACGTTCCCGACTCCCCACGTCCCGCCGAAATTGCACCCCGTCAAAGGCAATGGCTTCCACCCCGCTGTAGGCCTGGGCGATCGCCCCTCCAGATCGTCCCCTTGCCCCACCACCGTCAACACCCGGCCGCCGGCGGTCACCACCGCCCCGTTCTTTTGCTTGGTGCCGGCATGGAACACCCGCGCCCCCAAGCTCTCGGCTTTCCCCAGCCCCGTCACAAACTGCCCTGTGGCATTGGGGCCCGGATACCCCTCGCTGGCCAGGACGACCCCCACCGCAAACCCGGGATGCCATTGGGGCGAAACTTGACCCAACCGCCCTTCCACGCAGGCCAACAACAGATCTTCGAGGGGGCTGGCCAGCAACGGCAACACCACTTGGGTTTCCGGATCGCCAAACCGGCAGTTGAACTCCACCACCTGGATCCGCCCGTCGGGCCGCACCATCAACCCCGCGTACAGACACCCCCGGTAGTCGATGCCCCGTTGCCGCAGGGTTTGTAGCACTGGCCGCAAAACCGTGGCTTCTACTTCGTCCATGGCGCCCGCTGGCAAAAAGCGGGTGGGCGCACAGGCCCCCATGCCCCCCGTGTTGGGCCCCCGATCGCCGTCCTGCAACCGCTTGCGATCCTGGGCCGGCACCAACGGCACGATCGTCTCGCCGTCGGTGAGGGCCAACACCGAAACCTCTTCCCCATCCATAAACTCTTCGATCACCACCGATCGCGGCCCCTGGTCAAACAATTGGGCGATCGCCGCTTCGGCCTCCGCCAGGGTCTGGGCCACGGTCACCCCCTTGCCCGCCGCCAACCCATCGTCTTTGATCACGATGGGGGCCCCCTGTTGCCGCACATGGGCGATCGCCGCGTCTTTGGCCGTAAACGTGGCAAAGGCCGCCGTGGGCACCCCAGCTTCCTGCATCAAGGCCTTGGCCCAATGTTTGCTGGCCTCGATTTGAGCGCCGGCCGATCGGGCCCAAAATGGCCAATTTTTCTTCCTGAAATAATCGACAATGCCCGCCGCCAAAGGGGTTTCGGGCCCCACCACCGTCAGCGCCACCCCCTGCACCAACGCAAACCGCCGCATCCCCTCAAAATCTTGAAGGTGATACGAAATGTTCTGACACTTGGGCAGCAGGGCGGTGCCCCCGTTCCCCGGCGCACAATAAACCTGCGTAATCGCCGCCGATTGCGTCAATTTCCAGGCGATCGCGTGTTCCCGCGCCCCGCTGCCAACCACCAAAACCCTCAATTCCCAACCTCACTCCCTACTTCTTGGGCAAAACATTCTTTTTTAATAAATTCAAACGGGCCCGCCACCGCCCCCCACACCCGCTCGTCGGTGACCGGATCGTACCCGCAGTCCAAACTGGTGTAGGAGCCGTTCCCCACCTCAAATTCGTTGTGCAAGTAGGTTTCACGGCCGTTGCGCACCACCCGGCAGCGCTTCCCGGGTTCCACCACCCCCCGATAGGTGCCCGCAGCGGTGCGGACGATGAGGGCATTGCAACCCGCCAAAGGGGCGATCGCATCCGGCATGAGGTCGGCCAAACGGGAGCGATCGCGGGCGGCCCCCCAATGGGCTTCCGGGTTCAACAAACGATGGTTCACCACCGCCAATTGCCCATCCTGAAGGTGCAACTTCAACACCGCCGTGCGGTAGGGCTGGTGCAAAGCGTAATCGTAGGCCTGCTCTAGGTAGAACCAGTGGCCCCCTTCCCAACCCGCGAGGGGCCGCAAACACACCCGAATGTGGGCGAAAAACGGCGGATTTTCGATCGCCTGCGCCCAATTGCTAAAATCCCCCGCCAACCATTGCGCCAACTCGGTCAACGCCCCAGTTAACGACCCCGAAGCCGCCGATTCCGTCATCCCATGGCCAAAACAGAAATTCCCCCTATCCTACCGCGCCCGTCGGGCCGATCGTCGGACTGGTTTTTTGTTACAGATGATACAAAACTCCCCAAGGCTCTCGTTTTTGATGGAGCCTAATTGGTTGGCAAAAACACTGTGGATCGTGAACGACCGTTGATTGATGTCTTTCGGGAGATTGGCGGCAGTCAGTTTCCCCCCACGTTGGAGCATTGCGAGCGCGGCAAAACCATCTTTTTTCCGGGGGACCCCGCCGAGCGATTTTACTTTTTGGCGAAGGGCGCGGTCAAACTGTCGCGGGTCTACGAGGCCGGGGAAGAAATTACGGTGGCGTTGCTGCGGGAAAACAGCGTGTTTGGGGTGTTGTCGTTGATTACCGGTCAGCGCAGCGATCGCTTCTACCATGCGGTGGCCTTTACGCCGGTGGATTTGCTGTCGGTGCCGATCGACCGGGTGGAAAAGTCCCTGCGGGAAAACCCCGAGTTGCCGATGTTGCTGTTGCAGGGATTGTCGTCCCGGATTTTGCAGACGGAGATGATGATCGAAACCCTGGCCCACCGGGATATGGGTTCCCGCCTGGTGAGTTTTTTGCTGATTTTGTGCCGGGATTTTGGGGTGCCCGATCGCGATGGCGTGACCATCGATCTGAAGTTGTCCCACCAGGCGATCGCCGAGGCGATTGGCTCCACCCGGGTCACGGTGACGCGGTTGTTGGGAGACCTCCGCAAACAAAAACGGATCTCCATCGCCAAGAAGAAAATTACCGTTCACAACCCCATCGAGTTGGGGCAGCAATTTGCCTAGCCGGGGCTAGGATGGACGGGTTGGCATCACGGGCGGCCATGGCAGCGCAAGCAAAGACGGGGGAAGTGGCAATCATTGGCGGCGGGATTGTCGGCCTGGCTTTGGCCCTAGAGTTGGCGGAGGCGGGGGGCGACGGTGACCGTTTTGGAACGCGATCGCTGTGGGGGGGGGCCACGGGCGGCGGCCGCGTGGCATGGTTGGCCCCGGAGGCCGAGGGGCTGACCGGGCGATTTGTTGACGTTGGGGCGGCGGGCCCGGGATGGCGTACGGCCGGTTGGATCGCCCACCTGATGAACCGTTCGGATTTGCCCTGCGGCTACTGGTGCTGTGGGATTGTGGCCCCCAAATTTGCCGAAGAAACGCCGGGGAGCCTATCCCGTAGCGAACTGCTCCCAAACAGGCCGGTCTGGGGGAAGGCATCGTCGGCGGCAACCTGGCACCCGGAGGATGGCCAGGTGAACAACCGCCTGTTGCTGGCCGCTTTGCACACAGCGGCGCTGCGGGCAGGGGTCAAAATCCAAGAGGGTACGACGGTCTACCGTTGGCACCGGCGGGGCGATCGCCTCACCCACCTCGAAACCAATCGGGGCAAGCTGGCGGCCGCCGTGTTTGTGGTGGCCGGCGGGGCCCACAGCCGCGAACTGGTGGAGGTGCCGATTGAGCCGGTCAAAGGGCAAATGTTATCGGTGTTCGATCGCGATCGCCGGCTGCAACGGGTGCTGTTTTCGTCCCGGGCTTACCTTGTCCCCCGGCAGGATGGCACCATCGTGGTGGGCGCCACCGTGGAGCGGGTGGGTTTTCTCCCCGGCAACACCGCCGGCGGTCTCCAACAACTCCTGAACGGGGCGATCGCCGTCTGGCCCGCCATCGCCGAGTTGCCCATTGTCGAAACTTGGTGGGGTTTCCGGCCCTATGCCCCCCAGGAAAACCCCCTGCTCGGTCGGGTGCCCAACCTGGAAAACCTTTGGCTGAATGTGGGCCACTATCGAAACGGCATTTTGCTGGCGCCCCTCTGTGCCCAGTTGCTGGGTCGGGCGATCGCCGATGGCCCCACCGCCGAGGGCGACCCCCTGCTCATCCCGTTTGCCCCGCCGCCCCTCGCCGAACCCTTGTCCTAAATCCCTGGCCTAGCTTTCGCCGCCCGGCGAAGCCTCAAACATCCGATCCAAACGCTCCCGGGCTTCGTCCAAGTCCAGCGACTTCATCACCAGCAAGGGCTCCCGGGTCGGTTTCCCCGTTTCGTCCAGCAATTCGGGATGCACGTTGCGGTAGACCCGACCCCGTACCGTCTCCGTCCGCGCCAACGCCGCCATGCTCCGAATCAAATTGGCGATCGCCAGCAGCGACAGGGCGGCAAAAGCAGTGATGTACAAAATCTGCAACATGATTTTCCCCCAAACAGAAAGTAAAAAAATTTCAAAATTCAAGGCAACCGCAGCTAGGCCGGCCCGCTGTCCCCATTGTAGGGGTTGCCCTCAGACCGCTGCGCGAAACGGTAGCGCATCCCCACCGCCTGGCATTCCATCAACAACTGGTGCCAGGCGGTGACCGGGCCCATGTCGATCGCCACCTGTTTCCCCGTCGCTTGGTACAACATGCGGGCGGTCTTCACTTCCGACTCGGCGCGCTCCAAGCGCTGGATCAGATCCTGTTGCGCCGCCGGTGGCAGAAAGTCCAGTTGGGTGGTGACCAACAGTTCCCGCGATCGCCCAAACCAATACACAAAATCTTCCAACAAAGGCGTCAACACCGTCTCCAACAGTTCTGCCCGTTGGCGGCTTGCGGCTTCCGACTCAAAGTTAAACATCAGAATTAAACATGGGTCTAGGGGATCGCAATTTTTTGGTGCCAAAATACAAGTACCATTGTAGAACACTTTGCAACATTTCTTTACATTCCATGGCCAAGGCGCGGGAAATTTACCTGGATTGTGGGGCGACCACGCCGATGGGGGCAGCGGCCTGGGCCCGGTGGCAAGCGGTGACCCAGGAGGCATGGGGGAATCCGTCCAGTTTGCACCGGTGGGGGGAGCGGGCGGCGATGGCGGTGGAGCGGGCGCGGCTGCAGGTAGCGGCAGTGCTTGGGGCCCAGCCCACCGAGGTGATTTTTACCAGCGGCGGCACGGAATCGGATCATTTGGCGATTTTGGGGTTGGCTACCGGTGTCCCGCGCCATGGGGTGATTTCGGCGGTGGAACACGCGGCGATCGCCCGGACGGCGGATTTGCTGGCGGCCCGGGGTTGGCCTCCCCTGGTGGTGAACCGCGAGGGCCTTGCCTACCTCAACCTGGAGGCGTTGCCGGCGGTGTGGTTGCAGGTGTTTGGGCGGGGCAACCCGTTCCGGGGCGATCGCGCTCCCTACTTGGAAACCTTGCAAACCACGGTTCAAGCCTTGGTCTCGGCGCAAAAATTGGCGGCCTTGGTGGTGTACGGCAGTCCCCAGGTGTGGCATCCGCTGCGGGCGCTGTTGCCCGATCGCTGTCCTGCGGTGTTTGCCTACGGCCAGCAACCGGCGGCCCAGGCGATCGCCCTGGCTCCCCTGTTGACCCCTGCGGCAAAAACGATCCAGTTCACCGATTGAGGTATCCCCATGCTGCCGATTCCCCAGCGCGTGTTGCAGGTGGTGGGTTCCCCCACCCACGCCTTTTGGGCCGATTTGTCCCGTCTCTACGCGGCCGATTGCGCTCGGGCCCTGGGCGATCGGGTGGATTTTCGCTACGCCTGGATCGAACCGGGGGGGTGGCGGTTGCCCGTCTCCTTGGCCCCGGCGGACATCGCCGCCGCTCCGTTGCAGGCACCGGCCGGGGCGATCGCCCAGATTGCCCAATGGGGGATGGAAGGGGTGTTGCCCCAGTTGTTTTGCGAAGCCGGTATGACCGACTACCGGGCGTTGTGGTCGGTGCTGGGGTTGCCGTATTTGGGGAACGCTTCCGCCACCATGGCGATCGCCGCCCGCAAGGACTGGGCCCGGGCTTTGGTGCAGGCGGCGGGGGTAGCCATCCCCCCAGGGCAAGTGTTGACCCAACCCCAAACCCCCCACATCGTTCCGCCCGCGGTGGTGAAACCGGCGACGGCCGACAATTCGACGGGGGTGGAATTTGTGGCGGATTGGGCAGGCTACGACCGGGCGATCGCCCAAGCTTTTGCCCACAGCCCGGCGGTTCTCGTCGAGGCATACATTCCCCTGGGGCGAGAGGTGCGGTGCGGGCTGATGGCCGACGGCGAAACCCTGCAGGTGTTGCCCCTGGAAGAGTACCAAGTGGACAATGCCACCCACCCCATCCGCCGCCCCGAAGACAAGTTGCGGCGGGACGACACCGGGCAACTCCATCTGGCCGCCAAAGACGGGATCAAAGCCTGGATGGTAGACCGCGATGACCCCCTGACGGCGATCGTGGGGGAAGCCGCTCGGAAGTGCCACCACGCCCTGGGGTGCCGCAGCTACAGCCTGTTCGATTTTCGGGTGGACCCGGCGGGCCAACCCTACTTCTTGGAAGCGGGGTTGTATTGCTCGTTCTCGCCCCAAAGCGTGTTGGTGACCATGGCCGCCGCCGCCGGCATCGACCTTTTGCAGGCCGATCACGTCTAATACTGCATGAGTACCGACCCTCTCGTCGAGCAGTTAAGGGCGAAGACAGACCGGCAATTGCTCCAGATCCTGCGCAGCCAGGTGGAGCAGTGTTTAGATCATCCGCTGCCGGCAGATCGCGCCGAGCGGTGTTATTTGTTCGCAGCCACTGTCATCCCCACCATGCACCACATCA
>JAAUUG010000163.1 GCA_012031195.1 Oscillatoriales cyanobacterium SM2_1_8 | reverse complement strand
AGCGCATTCTTAATTAAGATGACTATACCTGTGGGAGCTCTGGCTTTTCCCCTAACCCAGCGTCAGCGCTGCGTATAGCGTCGCAAGTGAGGGTATCGGACCACCAACCACCCCTCGGGCACCGTCAACCGCCAGTGATCGCCCCGATGGGCCAAACCCTGGGTCGCAAACCCCTCCAGCACGGCCGCCGCCCGGGCCACCAAGTCGGGGGCAAACGCGGCCAAAAAATCCTGGGAAACCCCCTCTGCGAGGCGCAACCCCTGCATCAACCCCTCAAACAAGCGCTCTCCCTCCGGCAGGCGATCGCCCTGCGGCGGTGCCGTCAACCCATCCACCCAGGCAAAATACCCCTTGAGGGGGCGCGGACGTTCCCAGCGCCAACCGTCCACCAGGCTGGCCGCCCCGTTGCCCACCCCGTAAAACCCTTGGCCGCGCCAGTAGGTGAGGTTGTGGGCACAACGGTACCCCGGCTGCGCCAAATTGGAAATTTCGTAATGCTCAAACCCCACCCCGGTCAACCGCTCCCGTCCCAAACGGTACATGGACAAAGTTAGGTCTTCGGCCGCCGGTCGGAACCGCCGGGCAAACACCGTCCCCGGCTCCAAAATCAGGTCGTACATCGAAATATGGGTCGGGGCCAGGGCGATCGCCCGCTCCAAAGAATCTTCCCATTGGGCCAACGTCTGCCCCGGCAACCCCATCAACAAATCCAAATTAAAGTTGGCCAAGCCGGCGTTTTGGATCGCGGCCACCGCGCCGTAAACCTCCGCCACCGTGTGCCCCGCCCGCACACCGCCAACAGCTCGTCTTGAAAAGCCTGAACCCCCAAACTCACCCGGTTGAACCCCATCCCCCGCCAAGCCCGCGCCGTGGCCGCCGTCAAAGTGCCCGGGTTGGCCTCCAACGACACCTCCGCCCCCGCCGCGATCCCAAACCCCTCGGCGATCGCCGCCAAAATGTCCTCCAGTTGGGCCGGGGACAGCAGTGAGGGCGTTCCCCCCCCAAAAAATACCGTTTGCAACGGGGACTTCCCCCGCTGGGCCCACACCGCCAATTCTTGCTTGAGGGCGACCACATAGCGCTCCTTCACCGGCGCGCTGTCCCCGGCGATCGCAAAATCGCAATAAAAACACCGCTGCCGACAGAACGGGATATGAACGTACAAAGCGGTGGGGTTCACCGGGGCACCATCCGGTAACCACAGCGGGGATCGCCCCCCATGCTCCAATGGGTACGGGTCACCTCACAGTCCGGCAACGCCGCCCCAAACATCGTCAACTCGTGGCCGCACACCCCCGGAAACGACTCCGCCACCTGCGCAATCGCGCAATTGAACTCCGTATACAACCCCGAATTGTCCTCCGCCACCTGCCACGCCACCACATACCCCTCCTCCCGCCGCAGCCCCGCCAACCGCGCCAGGCGATCGCCCAACGGGCCTGTCCCCAACTGCCGGGCATAGCCCTCCCCCTTGTCTTGCCAATGCTTGCGCAAAACCTGCTCCGCCTGCTCCGGCGGCAACGTCCCCAACAAACTGCCCAGCAACCCCACCGCCAACCGGTCGTAGCCCCCCGGCAACCGCGATCGCCCCCGTGGCGTCAACTCATAGGTGTGTTGGGGACGCCCCATCCCCCCCCGCACCGTTTGGAATTGCACCAGCCCTTCCTCCTCCAAATCCTTGAGATGGCGCCGCACCGCCTGCACGCTGATCCCAAAATCGCCCGCCACATCCTGCGCTGTGGCCCCCACCTGCCGCACCAAATACCGCAGAATTTCCTCTTTGGTGCCACTTGAGGTGGTGGCGATGGTGCCCCGATCCATTCCCTGCACGGTCGCTGCCCTCCCTTGTGCCCGGCATTAACCTGCCCAAAGCATTCACACCCTACTAAAACAACCCGTGGGTTGCGAAAACTTTGACAACCGGCTTGTTGTTAATGTACGCTAACGGTACAGCAAAAGCAAGGAAGAGCGAAGCCATGTCGGCAACGGTGCAAGACCTCGTCGCCCAACCCTACAGATATGGGTTTGTGACCCCTGTCGAAGCGGACAGCCTGCCCAAGGGGCTGAGCGAGGACGTAGTGCGGGCCATTTCCCAGAAGAAAAACGAACCGGAATTCATGTTGGAATTTCGGTTGAAGGCCTACCGGCAGTGGTTGCAGATGGTCGAGCCGACCTGGGCCGAGGTGGCTATCCGCCCATCAATTACCAAGACATTGTGTACTATTCGGCCCCCAAGGCGCCCAAAACCAAGGTCGAGAGCCTCGACGATGTCGATCCGGAAATTTTGGCGACCTTCGAGAAACTGGGCATTCCCCTGTCGGAGCAAAAGCGCTTGGCCAATGTGGCTGTAGATGCCATTTTTGACAGCGTGTCGATCGCCACCACTTTCAAAAAAGACCTGGCCAAGGCGGGGGTCATTTTCTGTTCCATTTCGGAAGCTTTGCAGGAATATCCCGATCTGGTGCGGAAGTATTTGGGGTCGGTGGTGCCGCCGGCGGACAATTATTATGCGGCTTTGAACTCGGCGGTTTTTAGCGATGGCTCGTTTGTCTATGTGCCGAAGGGCGTGCGGTGTCCGATGGACTTGTCCACCTATTTTCGGATCAACAACGGCGACTCGGGGCAATTTGAGCGCACGTTGATTGTGGTGGAAGAGGGGGCCTACGTCAGTTATTTGGAAGGGTGCACCGCCCCCATGTTTGACACCAATCAATTGCACGCGGCGGTGGTGGAGTTGGTGGCCCTCGACGATGCCGAAATTAAGTATTCCACGGTGCAAAACTGGTATGCCGGCGACAAGGATGGCAAGGGCGGCATTTACAACTTTGTGACCAAGCGGGGGCTGTGCAAGGGTCGCAACTCCAAAATTTCTTGGACGCAGGTGGAAACCGGCTCGGCGATCACCTGGAAATACCCAAGCTGTGTTTTGGTCGGTGACAATTCCGTGGGCGAGTTTTACTCGGTGGCTTTGACCAACCACCGGCAGCAAGCCGACACCGGTACCAAGATGGTGCACATCGGCAAAAACACCCGCAGCAAAATCGTCTCGAAGGGGATTTCGGCGGGGCAATCGCGCAACAGCTACCGGGGTTTGGTGAAAATCGGGCCGAACGCCACGGGGGCGCGCAACTTCTCGCAGTGCGATTCGATGTTGATCGGCAGCGATTCCCAAGCCAACACCTTTCCGTACATTGAAGTGCAAAATTCTACGGGTCGGGTCGAGCATGAGGCTTCCACCTCAAAAATTGGGGAAGAGCAGTTGTTTTATTTTCAGCAACGGGGCTTGGGTTTGGAAACCGCCGTATCGGCATGGTGAGCGGTTTTTGTCGGGAAGTGTTCAACGCTTTGCCGATGGAATTTGCCGTCGAAGCCGATAAGTTGTTGGCGCTCAAGCTCGAAAACAGTGTTGGCTAAACTGGGGGCCCTGTTTCCCTGATGTAGTCATTTCAAATAGGTTTGCGACAATCTTGCTCTCACCCCCAGCTCCTCTCCCTCCTTCGGCAGGCTCAGGAACCGGGGAGAGGGGAGTAAAGGCAATCAAAATAACCGTAGTCGTGCCACTTTTGATTAAAGTTGAATATATAGTCATTTTAATGAAAACTGGCACGGGTTTTTCTTGCCCAACGAAAGTCTAATAGAACCAATACGGGGGCTTCGCCCCTGCGACCCGACTTGTTTTGTCTCGTCGCTATCAAAACAGCTATATCTTAGTGAGATGATTGGGCGAGATGCCTTGGTGAGGGCACCCAGTGAAGTCGCCCGGGAAAGGTACCGCATTGTGGGGTGAATTTAATGACAAACGGCCCCCCTTGGGGCACAATAGGGCCAGAATTCTCGGATGCCCATGGGACGTTTCGCTGCCTTGCGCCTGCTGCTTGTTGCCGTTGCCACCGGTTTGTGGATTGCGGCTTGCCAACCTTCGCCTCCGACCACGACGGCCGATGCTCCGGCCCCACCTGCGCAAGGGAGCGGCGCCACCGGCGGGGTGGACGGTGAGTTGCGCCTGGGGGTGTTGTTGCCAGCCACCGGCGATTTGTCGGCGATCGGTCAACCTATGGTCAAGGGCATTGATTTTTTGGTGGACACGGTCAACAACTGCGGCGGTGTTTTGGGCAAACCCATCGCCTATATAAAGACCGACGATCGCACCGATCCGGTTGCCGGCACCGAGGCGGCCACCAAATTGGTGCAGGTGGACAATGTGGGGGCGATCGTGGGGGCGTTTGCCAGTTCGGTTTCGGCGGCGGCGATCAGCGTTGCGGCCCCCAACAAAGTGGTGATGGTATCGCCGGGCAGCACCAGTCCGGTGTTTACCGAACGGGCGCGGAAGGGGGAACTCGACAAATTCTGGAACCGCACGGCCCCTCCGGACACCTACCAACCGCGGCTTTGGCCAATTTGGCTTTCAAGCGGGGGTTGCGGAATGTAGCCACCCTGGCCATCAACAACGATTACGGTGTGGGTTTCGAGCGGGTGTTTGTCGAGACTTTTGAGAAACTGGGGGGAACTATCGCCAACAAGGCGAACCCTACCCGTTACGATCCCAAGGCGGCGACCTTTGAAGCGGAGGTGCGGGGGGCTTTGGGCAGCAAGCCCGACGGCTTGGCGGCGATTTTGTACCCAGAGACCGGCGGCGCGATCCTGAAGGCGGCCTATGAACAGGGGTTGTTGGCGGGGGTGCAGGTGTTGCTCACCGATGGGGTGCAGACCGAAGACTTTGCCCAATTGGTGGGGAAGGCGCCGGATGGCAAGTTGATTTTGGCGGGGGCTTTGGGCACGGTACCGGGGGCAGACGGTGCCTCGTTGGCTACCTTTACCCAAGCCTTTAAGGAGAAGACCAACACGGCTTTGGGGGCCTACGTGCCCCACTCCTACGATGCGGCGGCCCTGGTGGCGATCGCGGCGGAGGCGGCCAAGAGCGGTCGCGGCGAGGTGATCGCGGCGCAGCTCCGAACCGTTGCGAATCCCCCCGGCGAAGAGGTCAGCGATGTTTGCCAAGCTTTGGTGTTGGCGCGGGAGGGCAAAGAGGTCAACTACCAAGGGGCCAGCGGCAACGTGGATTTGGATGAATTTGGGGACGTGAGGGGCAGCTACGACGTGTGGACGTTCACGGATGCCGGCAAAATCGAAGTGGTCGATCGCGTTTCCAGCTAACCGTTGTTTTTTGTAACCTATCTGGGAACCCACCATGGCCTTGGAACTGAAGCAGGCTTCGCCCCAAGAAGTGCAAATTTACATTCCGTATTACCGGGAGCCGGCCAAAAAAACGGCTTTGCCCTACGCCATTGGTTTGTACAAGCAGGGGGAGTTGCGGGGAGAACGGATGGTCGAAAACGCGCCGCCGGTACCCTTTGCCATCGCCTGGCGTCCCACCAACCTGCCCAGCGATCCGGTGCTGTGCAAGGTCACCTTTGAAGGGGATGCCGAAATGACCTACGAGGTGAGCTTTCAGAACTCAGAATTTGTGAGTTATTTGATTGATTTTGTGATTGGGCATCGGGAGAAACAAACCTCGGATTTTCCGGCGAATTTTTACTTTCGATTGTTTCGGATGAAGACGGTGGAAGGATAGAGGCATGGCTTTTTTCGGGCGCAAGAAAAACCGAATTGCGTTGGTGGAGGTCACCGGGGCGATCGCCGGGCCAACGCGCAAATTTTTGGTGGAGACGTTTGAAACCCTGCAACGGCAAAAATGGTCGGCGTTGGTGTTGCGGATCGACAGTCCCGGGGGCGTGGTGGGGGATTGTCAAGAAATCTATGCCGGGTTGCAACGGTTGCGGGCCCACAAGGTGCGAACGGTGGCCAGTTTCGGCAACATTTCCGCTTCGGGGGGGGTGTACATCGGGGTAGGGGCGGAAAAAATCGTCAGCAATCCCGGTACCATCACCGGCAGCATTGGCGTGATTTTGCGGGGCAACAACCTGGAAAAGTTGTTGGAGCGGGTGGGGGTGGCGTTTCAGACCGTGAAATCGGGGCCGTTCAAGGACATTTTGAGTTTCGATCGCCCGGCGACCCCCGAAGAAATGGCCATTTTGCAAAAGCTGATCGACAGCAGCTACGGGCAGTTTGTGCAGACGGTGGCCGAGGGGCGGCAACTCAGCCCGGCAACGGTGCGATCGTTTGCCGATGGCCGGGTGTTTACGGGGGAACAGGCGTTGGCGCTGGGGCTGGTGGATCGGTTGGGCACCCTGGAAGATGCCCGCCGGTGGCAGCGGAATTGGCGGGTCTCGATCCCGAAAAAGCCAAGTTTCAGACCTTCCGTCCAGCCAAACCTTTGGTCAGTCGGTTGTTGCCGGGCAGCGCCCTGACCGCCCTGGATTGGCTGGATCAGGAGTTGGCTTGGCGCGGCTTGCCGTTGTGGCTGTGGCAGCCCTAGAATGCCCGACGAAACCGGCGGATGAGGGGTTATGAAGGAAAAATGGATTTGGTATGCCAAGGCGCAAACCGGCGTGTTGCTGTTTCCGTTGGGGCTCTGCTTATTTGGGGAAGCCGTGACCCGTCGGATTGCTGGGGAGCCTTGGTTTTGGTGGGGCACGATCGCCTTGGCGACGATCAATGCCGGCGTGGGGTTGATGATTGAGAGCGGCTTGATTGGCGGATTTCCGCGCGCCCCCAAATGACCCCGGACGAAGCGCTGCAAAGGATGCGGGCCCGAGTGACGCCGGTGGCCACGGAAACGGTGCCCTTGGCCCAGGCCGCCGGGCGGGTGTTGGCGATCGCCCCGGTTGCGAGGTCCGACTTTCCCACCCAAGACAATTCGGCCATGGATGGCTACGTCGTCCGGGCGGTGGATTGCCGTGAGCCGCCGACGGAGCTGCGGTTGGTGGATGCGGGGGAAGAGATGGGGCCGGGAACCGCGATGCGGGTGTTGACCGGGGGGGAATGCCGCCGGGGGGCGA
>JAAUUG010000162.1 GCA_012031195.1 Oscillatoriales cyanobacterium SM2_1_8 | reverse complement strand
AAGGCCGGACGACCCCCGGCCAACCCGCAGCGGCCGCTTGGTGATTTTTGAGAAAGCCAATGCCGACAAAATTCAAGCCGAAATTGCCCGCCGTTACCCCAACCCGTAGGCCAACCCGCCGGCGATCGCCGCCCCGGTCAACACGTTGAGGCCGTTCACCATCTCGTTGGTGAGCCAAGGAATTTGCCCCTGCCAGGTGGCCCCCACCCAACTTTCCAAGGAGGTGGCGACCAAGGCCGCCAGCACGCAAATACCGATGGTGATCGGCGAAGCCAACAACCCCAGCCCCCATCCCAACAGAGCCACCAGCACCGCGGCCCCCAGCCCCGCCAACGTTCCTTCCAAGCTGACGGCCCCTTCCGTCCCCGGCGGCACCGGCTGCCAAGTCACGCTCGAAACCGTGGTGCGACCGTAGGCTTTGCCAATTTCACTGGCGGTGGTATCGGCCAATTTGGTGGCGATGCTGCCCACATACCCCACCAACCACCAAGGGGCCGGGGCGATCGCATACCCCAGGGCGCAGATGGCCCCTCCAATTGCCGCCCCCCACAGGTTGCGGGTCCCGGGCCCCATCCCGCGCCTCCGCAATGCCTTTGGCTTTTTTGATGTCCAAGCCCACGTAGGTCACCGCCGATCCCAGCACCAAATACACCACCATCAAAAGGTAGCCCCGGCCACCCAAACACCCCCACAACAGCGCTCCCAACCCTACCGCGTGCCCCAAGCCCGCCGGCGTCAACACCTGACGGGGCAGCAACCGGGCGATCGCCGCCAACCCGCATTTAATCCCAAGCCCAGCACCCAGTCCATCGCCCACAGCGGGGCATCGCCAAACCTCATCGGGCGGCTCCTTTGCGATTTGGGGATATTATCGAGCCGGAGCGTGGGAAAATGAACCCGAATGCGGCAGTCTTAGGTGAATTCATGAAAGACGTACTTTCGATCGTGCTCGGCGGTGGCCAAGGAACCCGGCTGTACCCCCTCACCAAACTGCGGGCGAAACCGGCCGTGCCCGTTGCCGGGAAGTACCGCCTGATCGATATTCCCATCAGCAACTGCCTCAACTCCGAAATCGAAAAAATTTACGTTCTTACGCAATTCAACTCGGCTTCGTTGAACCGCCACCTCTACCAAACCTATCGCACCTCTTCATTTTCCGATGGATTTGTGGAAATTTTGGCGGCCCAACAAACCCCTGAAAACACCGATTGGTTTCAAGGCACTTCCGATGCGGTTCGCCAATACCTGTGGTTGTTTGAATCGTGGAAGGTACGGGACTACTTGATTTTGGCGGGGGATCACCTGTACCGCATGGATTACCGCCAGTACATTGCCCGCCACCGGGAAACCAATGCCGATGTGACCCTTTCGGTGTTGCCGAGCGATCGCAAGAAAGCCTCCAGCTTTGGTTTGTTGAAAATTGACGATCGGGGTCAGGTTTTGAGTTTCTCGGAAAAACCGAAGGGGGCAGCCCTCGATGAAATGATGGTGGACACCACGGTGTTGGGGCTGGACGCCGAATCGGCCCGACAGCAACCGTTCATTGCTTCCATGGGCATTTACGTGTTCAAAAAAGAAGTGTTGATCGAGCTGCTGAACAAACGCGCCGCCGATAAGGATTTTGGCAAAGAAGTAATTCCCTCGGCGATCGAAGGTTACAACGTCCAGGCTTACCTGTTTGATGACTATTGGGAAGACATCGGAACCATTGAGTCGTTTTACCACGCCAACCTGGAATTGACCCGTTACCCGATCGCCCCCTTTAATTTGTTTGCCACAGATTTTCCGATCTATACCCGTCCCCGCTATTTGCCGCCCAGCCGGGTTTTGGATTGCCAAATCCGCAATTCGATTGTCAGCGAAGGCTGCATTTTGGAGCGATCGACCATTGAACATTCGGTGGTGGGAATTCGGCAACGGGTAGACAGCGGCTGCCAGATCGAAGATGCGTTGTTTATGGGTTGCGACTACTACCAAACCGATGGCGATCGCCAAGCCGACCTGGCGGCAGGGCGAGTTCCCCTGGGCATCGGTGCCAACACCACCATCCGCCGGGCGATCGTGGATAAAAATGTGCGCATTGGCAAAAACGTGCAGATCATCAACAAAGATCACGCCCAAGATGTCAGTTGCGAAGAGCGGGGCTATTGCATCCGCAGCGGCATTGTGGTGGTGCTGAAGGGGGCCATGATTCCCGACAACACCATTATTTAATCCCTTCTCTCTTCATCTCTTTTCTCTATGGCTGCCACCAAATCGCCGACCGGCAACCGATCGCCCCTCGAAGTGTTGGCCCAACTCGATCGCCTCCATCATTTGGCTGATCGGGGCTATTGGGTCACCACGGCGGAACTGTGTGTTTTTTGGGGGCGGATGGGGCTTTGGCGGCCCGGCTCCAAGCCCAGAAGCCGCCGTTTCAGATGCCTTGGCGCCATTTTGAGTTGGTGCATATGGGGTTTCAGGGGGGTACGGCCTACTGGCGGATCGCACTCCCGGCGCCCAACGGGCCCCCGTCCATCCCCGCCAACTTGTCGCCACAAACGGTACCGGCGGTGTTTCCTTCCCAAGTATTGCGGATCGAAAATTTTCTATCGCCGGCGGTCAATCGGGCTCTGTACGCCTATGCCCTCAACCAAGAGCGATCGTTTGTCCCCACCCAAAATTCGGCGGGGGATGACGACTACCGGCGATCGCATTACCTGCCGTCTTTCCCGGAGTACGGGGAAATGATGAAAAAACAAGTGGCGGCGGCGGTGCCCACGGTTCTCCAGCGGTTGGAGATGCCAGCTTGGTCGGTGGACTACATCGAAATTCAGTTGACGGCGCACAACGACGGCAACTATTACAAAATTCACAACGACAACGGCAGTCCCGATGCCGCCAGCCGTGAACTGACCTATGTCTACTATTTCCACCGGGAACCCAAACCCTTTGCCGGCGGTGAACTAAGGGTCTACGACAGCCGGATCGAAAATGGGTTTTATGTGGCGGCGGATTCTTTCCAAACCATCGAACCCCAAAACAATGCGATCGTGTTCTTTTTGAGCCGGTACCTGCACGAAGTGTTGCCGGTGCGTTGCCCCTCCCAAGGCTTTGCCGACAGCCGCTTTACCCTCAACGGTTGGATACGCAAAACCAACTAGGCGATCGCCCTGACGGTATGCGGAGGTGAATTTAAGCCGTGGGTTTTTCGCCGCTGAGAATAAAGGTGGGGTTCACGGCTGCAAATACTTGCCGATTGCCGCGGGTTTCCAGACGGTTAACGGCGGATTGGGCCACCTCGACGTGGCGGGCCCCCAATTGCGCCAATCCCTCGGAAATCCGGTACAAACCTTCGAGGGTGGTGGCGGTGGCGATCGCCCGGCCTCCAGGCTGCAACCGTTGCCAGCCGTAGTGCAGGATGGCTCCCATGTCGCGACCACCCTCCACCAAAATGCGATCGGGCGCCGCCGGCAAATCCGCCAAGCACTCGGGGGCGCTGCCCAACACCACCTGCACGTTGCGCACATCAAACCGCCGACAATTTTTGCGAATCAGATCGGCGACTTCGTCATCCCGTTCGATCGCCCAGATTTCCGCCTCTGGGCACAGCAGCCCGGTTTCGACGGGGATGGTGCCGGTGCCGGCCCCAATGTCCCACAGACGGCTGTTGGCGCGCAACCGCAGGTGTCCCAACACCAACAACCGCACTTCGCATTTGCTCATGGGAATGCCGGGCAGTTGCTCAAACCGGTCGTCGGGGATGCCGGGGGTGCGATAGGGCCAAAAAGAATCCGTCATGGCAAGTACAATGGCAGCAACCGCGTATACATTTTACGATGGAGCCGGAAACCTACTCCGATCAAGAGGTTCAGGAAATTTTGCAGCGAGCCTTGGCCCGGCGCGCCCAAGGCAGCGATCGCCTCTCCCGCGAACGGGTGCAAGAGATTGCGGCGGAGTTGGGGGTGAGCGAAGCCGAATACTGCCAAGCTGAACAGGAATGGCAAAGGCAGCGGGGGGAAAACCAGCTTGCCCAAACCTTTGCCACCCAAAAACGCCGCCGCTTCCGCGATGGACTGGTACGTTTTGCCATTGTCAACGCTTTTCTGATGTCCTTGGATTTTTGGGGGCACCACCGCCTGTCTTGGTCGGTCTATCCCCTTCTGGGTTGGGGGCTGGGCATGGCCCTCGATGCCTGGGTGACGTTCAACCCCCAAAACCCAACCTATCAAAAACAGTTCACCGCCTGGAAAGAACAATACGAGCGGGAACGGGCGATCGCCACGGCGACCGAAACCGCCACCAAAACCGCCTTGAAACTGGCGGGCAAGTTTGCCAACAAACTGGACAAGTGGATCGATACCCGTCCCTGAGGGCAACGCCCAAGGCCCGCTCTCCCCAATTTGCCCAGCCTGTCGAATTGGCGCAGGCGATCGCTTGACCATGGGTTTGGGGAACAATAGATTTGGTTGCCTGCAGGGCACCATCAATTTTTGCCAGCATTCCAGCCATTCTTTATTTTGACGCTTTCCGGGTTTGCCTTTTGCTTGGCACTGGGTGGGCCGTTTTGTGGTGAAGCCAATGTTTTTGCGTCCACGGTTTTGAGAAGTCAAACATCACCAAAATAGGGAGGAGTCGAGACATGGTTGCGGTGAATTTTAACGTTTGGGGCAACGGCAGCATCAACCGGGCCGGTAGCATCAATCGGCAAGCTCCCACCTATGTGATTGTCCATGGGTATCAGAGCACCGGCGGCAATAGCCGCAACAACTTTACGCCCGCCGACTGGATGGCCAACATCGCCCAAACCCTGCGGCAGCGGGAATCGGATGCCAACATTGTGTTGGTAGACTGGGCAGAAGGGGCCAGTTCTTGGTGGTACGACACTTCGGCGGGTCGCACCCCGGAAGTGGGGCGGCAGGTGGCCACCTTCTTGCAAACCAACAACGTCCAACCGGCTTTTACCACCATCATCGGCCACAGTTTGGGGGCCCACATCGCCGGGTTTGCCGGCACGACCTTCCGACAGGGCACCGGCCAAAATTTGGGTCAAATTGTCGGTCTGGATCCGGCGGGGCCATCGTTTGAAGGCAAAGGCCCGGGCGATCGCCTCGATCCTACGGATGCGGCCCGGGTCACCACCCTTCACACCAGCGCCACGTTGGGCTACGACGATCCTCTGGCTACCTACGACATCTACGCCAACTGGAACGACACGTTTCAGCCGGGGCAATGGAACTTTGCCGGGAACCACAGCTACGCCCACACCCTCTACACCGAAATGTTGCAGGGGTATAGCTTTCGGCAAAGCAACGGCTCTTTGCTGAACCTCAACGCCGCCGTGAATCCGCAATTTACCGGACGCAACGATGCCAGCACCAAAAACAATCGGGCGGCAGTAGCCTTGACCCTCAACGGCACCGGCAGCAACGACGTGTTGGCCGGGGGCATCGGCAACGACACCATTCGGGGCGGTGCTGGCAACGATTACATCACCGGTGGTGACGGCAACGACACCGTGTTTGGCGAAAGCGGCCAAGATCGCATTTACGGCGGTCGCGGGGAAGACTCGATCGTGGGGGGCACCGGCAACGATATCTTGTTTGGGGACTTGGGCAACGACACCCTGGTGGGCGTCGATCCCCTGGGCAGTCGGGGTCGTGGCGAGGTCGACCGCTTGACGGGGGGCCCCGGCCGCGATCGCTTTTGTTTTGGGCACCACCGCCGGCGCTTTCTACAACGACGGCACCGCCAGCACCTCCGGCACCACGGATTATGCCCTGATCACCGACTTTAATCCGGCGGAAGACTTTTTGCAGATTTGGGGCAACCGCGCCAACTATCAACTGGGCAGCAGTCCTGCGGGTTTGCCCACCGGCGTCGCCCTCTTCCTCAAAGAAGCGGTACCGGAACTGGTTGCGGTGGTGCAAGGGGTCGCCAGCCTCGATCTCAGCGCTGGCTACTTCGTCACCGTTTGATCTGGCTTTGTGAACTCTGGTCTGCCCTCCATGCCTGCCAATCCGCCGGGGTGTTGAGGTTGGTGAGCATGGGGGCCGGGCAAGGGGCGATCGCCACCGGCATTTCCGCCAACCAGGTGTGGCAGGCCCGTCCCCCCCGCTCGACAAAGGTTTGGAGGGCTTCCCGTTGGGCGGCCCGGTACCAACCGCACAGGGGATGCCATCCTTGGGCAAAGGGAAGGTAGGCCATCACGGCGGGCGCAAGGTTGGTCAAGTGGTGGGCCCACCCCCGTAACACCGTGGCATCGAGGCGGGGCAAGTCGCAGGCCAAGACCAACACCCAAGCGGTTTCGGGCACGATCGCCAACCCCTGGGCGATCGCCACCAAGGGCCCTTGCCCCCAAGCATCGTCCAACCAGCGATCGGCGCCGTTGGCTCCATAGGGGCGACCGTGGGGGGCCACCAAAATCACTTCACCGGTGACGGTACGGGCGATCGCGCAAACATGGGTCAACAGGGTGTCTTCTCCCCACGGCAACAGGGCTTTGTCTTGGCCCAAACGGCGGCTTTGGCCTCCGGCCAGCACCAGGCTGTAGCGATCGCCCGTCATCTTCAGACGCCCACGGGCGCAAACCGCACCAAAGTGGTTCGCAAATCTTCGAGCCGTACCGGCTTGCCGATGTGATCGTTCATCCCTACCGCCAAACACCGCTCCCGATCTTCCGCCATCGCGTTCGCCGTCATCGCCACAATGGGCACCGGCGGTTTGCTGTGTTGGGCTTCCCATTGCCGAATGTGTTGGGTCGCCGTCAAGCCGTCCATTTCCGGCATTTGCACATCCATCAACACCAAATCAAAGGGACTGGCCTGGACGGAGGCGATCGCCTCGTGGCCGTTGTTGGCGATCGTGGCTTGGCATCCCAAACGCCCCAGCAACCGCATCGCACCATCTTGGTTGACGGCATTGTCCTCCACCAGCAAAA
>JAAUUG010000161.1 GCA_012031195.1 Oscillatoriales cyanobacterium SM2_1_8 | reverse complement strand
GACAATCTTGCCCTCACCCCCCAGCCCCTCTCCCAGGAAGGGAGAGGGGAGTAAAGGCAATCAAAACAATCATAGTTGTTTCATCCTTAACTAAATTGACTATAAGCACAAAAAACCTTTCCTGGTCTTGGTTTTGCCCCCTGAAACCCCTTCGATACTGTGTTGGAGGGTTCCGCTCCCCTGCTCCCCGGTTCCTGAGCCTGCCGCAGAAGGGAGAAGGGGTTGGGGGATGGGAGCGTGAGGGCTTCGACTGCGCTTAGCCCACCCCCACGGGGAAAGGGAGTTAGGCGGTGCCGATGCCCTTAATGTCAACGGAACCCAGGGGAAAACAAGAAACCTGGATGGGGGTTGCGCCGGGGACTGAGCAGGGGCTTTGGGCTACAATGCAGCGCGATGGCTCAAAGAAAACCGCCGTGGAACAACCGCCGAGCGTACGGGCAGCGGAACTGCGCCAACTGTTGAACCGGGCCAGCCATGCCTACTACGTTTTGCAAGCGCCCATCCTGGCCGACGAGGTTTACGATCGCCTTTATCGGGAGTTGCAAGACCTGGAGCGAGCCTTTCCGGAACTGGTGGCGGCGGACAGCCCGACCCAGCGGGTGGGGGAAGCCCCGGCCCCAGGCTTTGGGAGCGTGCGCCATCGGGTGCCCCTCTACAGTTTGGAAAACGCTTTCGATGCCACCGACATGGCAGCGTGGGAGGGGCGGTGGCAGAAACTGGCGCCAACCGCCGAACCCGCCTACGTGTGCGAACTGAAAATGGACGGGATCGCCCTGGCCCTCAGCTACGAGCATGGGGTTTTGGTGCGGGGGACCACCCGGGGCGACGGATTGGAGGGAGAAGACATTACCAGCAACGTCCGGGCGATTCGCAGCATCCCCTTGCGGCTGCAGATCGAGCCACCGCCGCCTTGGTTGGAGGTGCGGGGGGAAGTATTTTTGGCTTGGGCCCAATTTGCCGAACTCAACCGCGACAAAGACATACCCTTTGCCAATCCCCGCAACGCGGTAGCCGGTACCCTGCGGCAATTGGATGCCCGGATTGTGGCGGAGCGGCGGCCGGAGTTTGTGGCCTACGAATGGCACGGGCCGGAAGGGCCCGCCACCCACACCGCCGGTTTGGCCTGGTTGGCCGCTTTGGGGTTTCCGGTGGAGCCCCACACCCAGGTTTGCCCAGATTTGACCGCCGTGCAAAGGTTTTACGATCGCTGGCAAACCGAGCGCCACGCCTTGCCCTACGCCACCGATGGCATCGTGATCAAAGTCGAGGACTTGGCGGTGCGATCGCAAGTGGGGTTCACCCAAAAATTCCCGCGGTGGGCGATCGCCTGGAAATACCCCGCCGAAGAGGTGCCCACCCAATTGCAGGGGTTGACGGTGCAAGTGGGGCGCACGGGGGCCCTCACCCCGGTGGCAGAACTGGCCCCGGTTCGTTTGGCCGGTACCACCGTCACCCGGGCTACCCTCACACGGCGATCGCCTGGTGGCGTTGGACGTGCACATCGGGGATACGGTGGTGGTGCGTAAAGCCGGGGAAATCATCCCGGAGGTGGTGCGGGCGTTGCCGGAATTGCGGGCCGTCGATGCGGTGCCCTGTCGGTTGCCGACCCATTGTCCGGAGTGCCATACCCCCGTGGTGCAGCCCGCCGGCGAAGCCGTCACCCGTTGCCCCAATCCGATCTGTCCGGCGGTGGTGCGCGGTCAAATTGAACACTGGGCCAGTCGCGATGCCCTGGCGATTGAGGGTCTGGGGGAAAAATTGGTGCGGCAACTGGTGGCCCAAAACCTGGTGCGATCGCCCAGCGATCTCTATCGGTTGGATCGGCCCACCCTGATGGCCCTGGAACGCATGGGAGCCAAATCGGTCGAAAATTTGCTCGGGGCGATCGCCCACTCCAAACAACAGCCTTGGGCCCGGGTTTTATACGGTTTGGGCATTCGGCACGTGGGGCGTACCGTCGCCCGCCAACTGACAACGGTTTTTGATTCGTGGCAAACCCTGGCCAGCACCCCACCGGCGGCGATCGCCACGGTGCCCGGCATCGGCCCGGAAATCGCCCAAGCCGTCGCCGTCTGGTTTGCCGATCCCCACCATCAAGGGGAAATGCGGGCATTGGAGCAACTGGGGCTCGCGGTACACGGCGAAACGCCAACGCCCAAATTGGGGCCCTTGGCCGGCAAAACCCTGGTCCTGACCGGCACCCTGCCCACCCTCACCCGCGACGAGGCGATCGCCGGATTGAGGCGGCGGGGGGCAAAGTCACCGGCAACGTCAGCAAAAAAACCGACTTTGTGGTGGCGGGAGATGCCCCCGGCAGCAAACTCACCAAGGCTCAACAACTGGGCATTCCCATCCTGGACGAAGCCGGCTTGCAGCATCACCTCGCCCCACCGGCGTGAGTTGGCCGCCCCCTCCCCCTCCTGCGGCAGCCTCAGGAACCGGGAAGAGCGCGCCAGGGGATGAGGGAAACAAGAAACCTACTCTGGGCGAGATTTTCAACAAATTCCTACCGTTGAATGCCCATCTCTACGGACATTTTCTGGTTGTGGCAAAGGGCATTTGTTGCTAAAGTAAAGCTCTAAAGTTAAATACAAAACCTAAGATAAGTTTTGTGCTCGCTCGCAAAAATATAGCCACAAAATATGGCACCCATAATGGCTGGTGATCCTTATTTCTGTTGCTACCCTTGACCCCTGTTGGTTGGCGAGCTGGGGTTGGTGGCCCAGAAACATGCCCCCAAGAGAAATTCATGGCATTGGGATGGGTGCAAACGTTTCCGCCGGAAACGGTTGCACATGCAGACAAAGTGGGTCAGCATCCAAGTTCGGAAATTTTCGTGTTTTGACAAAACCTGGTTGTAGGTTGTGAGGGGACTGGTGAGGGGACTGTGTTGCTAACTTTGTTAATGGGCCGTCGCGCTCACCGCCGCAACGCTCGCCATGAGGATGTTCCCGTCCTTCCCCCGGCGTTGGCGATTATCACCCAGTTTTACCCCCCGGATTTTGCCGCTACCGGTCAATTTGTGTCGGAACTGGCCGCCGCCTTGGCCGCTACGACCGTCAAGGTGCGGGTGTTTACCGGTCAACCGGCCTATGCCTACACCCAAGCCCAAGCCCCCCGCGAAGAAGTCCGGGCAGGGGTGTTGATCCAGCGGACGGCCAGTGCTCGGTTTGTGCCCCAGCGCATTCGGGGCAAGTTGCTCAACGGTTTGATCTACAGTTTGCGGTGCGCGATCAAGCTCCGCCGACCGCCCGTGCGGGGGAGCCATACCCTTTACACTTCGGCACCGCCTTTTTTGCCGGTGGTGGGTTGGTTTTATCACAAATTCTTTGGGCAGGCTTACAGTTGCCTGGTGTATGACCTTTACCCCGATGTGGCGGTGCGGTTGGGGGTGGTGGGCCCTCGCCATAGCCTGGTCAAACTCTGGGATTTTTTCAACGCTCGGGTGTGGCGGCGTGCCCAGTCCATCATTGTTTTGAGCGAGCCCATGCGCCGTCTGGTCTGTCAAAAACACCCGGATTTGGCCGAAAAGGTTTTTGTGGTGCCCAGTTGGGCCAACCCCGATCTCATTCAACCGTTGCCCAAAGCGGACAATTGGTTTGCGCGGGAGCACGGCCTCGATCGCCGGTTTACGGTGTTGTATTCGGGCAACTTGGGCCGCTGCCACGATGCCGAGACCTTGGCGGCGGCCATTCCCGCCCTGGTGGGCACCGGCATTCAATTTGTGTTTGTGGGCAGCGGCGCCGGCTATCAAGCGCTGAAAAAGGAGTTGGCCCCCTGCGACAACGTGTTGTTTTTGCCCTACCAACTCCCGGAGGTGCTGCCCTATTCCCTCACGGCCTGCGATGTCTCGGTGGTGAGCCTGCGGCCCAATGTGGGGGATGTGGTGGCGCCCTCCAAGTTTTACGGCATGTTGGCGGCGGGGCGGCCCGTTTTGGCCATCTGTCGCAACGATTGCTACCTCAAACCGCTGCTCGAAGAAAATCGCTGCGGCCGGGCGATCGCCAACGGCGATGTGGCCGGACTGGTGGACTTTTTGCGATCGCTGCAGGCCGATCCCGCCGCCGCCGCCGCCATGGGCCAACGGGCCCGGCAACTCCTCGAAGATCGCTTTACCCTGCAACATGCGGCCCAGGGCTATCGCCAAGCCCTGGGTTTGACGCCGGAGGAGCCGCCACCGTAGCCTTTGGCTGGAGCAAGAGTTCGGCCGCTACTCGGTATTGCTCGTCCCGTTCGGTGCCCGCTTCCTGGCGGCTGAGGGGCGTTGACAACAAAACCTCGCGATCGGGGGCGATTCCCACCTTGTTGATGTCGCGGTGGTTGGGGGTTTCATAGCGCCCAATGGTGACGGCAAGCCCCGATTGGTCTTCGAGGGTAAACAAAGATTGGATCAAGCCTTTGCCGTAGGTGCGGGTGCCTACCAAAATGGCCCGCCCGCTGTCCTGCAACGCCCCGGCCAAAACTTCGCTGGCGCTGGCCGAACCGCCGTTGACCAAAACCGCGAGGGGCTTGGTGGTGAGGTCTTGCCCCGTCGCTTGATAGGTTTCGGCAATGCCTTGGCGATCGACCGTGTACACGATGGGGCCTGCATGGAGCCACAACCGTGCGATTTCAATGCCGGCCGCCAGCAGACCGCCGGGGTTCCCCCGCAAATCCAAGATGTAGGCCTCGGCCCCCGCCGCCTCCTGCTCGCGGAGGGCTTTGGCCATCTCGGCGGCGGCGTTGCCGTTGAATTGGCTGAGGCGGATGTACCCAACGGTGTGCCCCTGCTCCCGGTTGAGATGGGCGACCACCGGGTTCACGCGGATGGTGTCCCGTACCAGCTCCACTTCAAAGCGATCGCCGGTTGGGTTGCCGCCAATTTCTTCCCCCCCTTCAAACAGGTTGGTTTTGTCGAAAGATGGCAATTGCCCCTGACCGTTCCGCACCACCGTCAACCTCACCTTCGAGCCGATGTCCCCGCGCATTTTGTCGGCGCATTCGTCCAGGGTCAGACCGGCGGTGGCAACGCGTCGATCGCCGTGATCCGATCCAACGGTTGCAGGCCGGCCTTTTCGGCGGGGGAACCCTCAATCGGCGAGATCACCACCAGGGTTTCGGTTTCGGGATCGACGGCAATTTGCAAACCCACCCCCGTCAAACTGCCGGCGGTGCTGGTGGTCATCGTGGCGAACCGCTCCGGCGGCAAAAATCGGGTGTAGGGATCGTCCAACGAAGCCAACATCTCTTCGATCGCCCGGTAGGTGTCTTCCCGACCCTCCAAGTTGCGACCGTTAAATTTTTTGCGTACTTTGTACCAATTTTGATGGTTGAAGTCGGGGTCGAGGTAAGACCGGTTGACGATTTGCCAAACGTGGTTGAAAAATTGCTGCTCCGCCAGGCGATCGACCGGGGTGGCGGCTCCCCAAGCCGGCGTGGCCAAACCCCAAAGCAATCCCAGCGCCACCAACCACCGTGCCAAACTTTGCCAAACCTTCATGCTGCCATCCCAACCAACGGGCCCATGCTAGCAATTCCCATCGCGGTGCGATCGCCCCTAGCTTTGCATAATTTGCCGCAGGGCCGTGGCCACCGTCTGCAAGTCGCCGTCGGTGAGTTCGGGGAACATGGGCAACGCCAACACTTCCCGGGTCAAGGCTTCGGCGATGGGGAAACAGCCCGGCCCCAAGCCCAAATCGGCACAGGCCGCCTGGAAATGGATCGGCACCGGATAGTACACGATGGTGCGAATGCCCTGCTCCTGCAAAGCCGCTTGCACCCCATCCCGGCGATCGCCGACAATGCGCACAACATATTGGTTCCAGGTGTGGCCAAAGCCCTCGGCGGGGAGGATCAGCCCCGGCACCTCCGCCAACAGGGCCGTGTAGCGCCGGGCGATCGCCTGCCGCTGGCCAATCCAGGTGTCGAGATGGGGCAGCTTGATCCGCAAAATGGCCGCCTGGAGCGCATCCAACCGCGAGTTGTACCCCACCGCTGTGTGATGGTACCGGCGAGGGCTGCCGTGCTCGCGCAGTTCCCGCACCCGTTGGGCCAAGTCGGGATCGGCGGTGGTGATCAGCCCCCCATCGCCACAGGCACCCAGGTTTTTGGTCGGATAAAAGCTGAAGCACCCGAAATGGGGGCCGCTGCCAACTTTTTGCAAGCTGTGGGGGTACAGGGCACCCGTGGCCTGGGCACAGTCTTCGATGACAAACAGGCCGTATTTGTCGGCGATCGCGCCAATGGTCGCCATGGCCGCCGCCCGCCCAAACAAATGCACCGGCATCACGGCTTTGGTGCGGGGGGTAATCGCTGCCACCAACCGTTCCGGGTTCAAATTGAAGGTATCGGGTTCCACATCCACCAACACCGGACGGGCCCCCACCAAATAAATCGCCTCGACGGTGGCAAAAAACGTGAAAGGCACCGTGATCACCTCATCCCCGGGCCCCACCCCCAACGCCCGCAACGCCAAGACCAAGGCATCGGTGCCCGAGTGGCAGGCGATCGCTGGGGGCTACCGTTGTAGGCGGCAAACTCTTGCTCAAAAGCTTGGACTTGGGTTCCGCCAACATACTGACCCGAAGCCAAAACTTCTCGAACCGCAGCCTCGATTTCGGAGGCAAGCGCTGCATACTGAATCGTGTTGTTAAAGGGGGGGATGGGACGAAAAGCCAGCATGAAACCTCAGGAAAAACGCTGCAAGCTAGGGCGTGCCCTCTATTGTAAAGCAAGCCCGGAAATGCGCCCCACGCCCCCTCTTGACGTGGGTTCGGCGGTGGAGATTTTAGGGAAAGTCTTGTCGCTGCAAATCGCTTGACGGGGTGCAGGGGTCGAACCCTGGTTGGGGCGCAGCCCCCAAACCCCCTTTTCCTTCGATGCCTGAACCTACCCGCATATATAGTCAATTTAATTAAAAATGGCACGACCACGATTGTTTTGATTG
>JAAUUG010000160.1 GCA_012031195.1 Oscillatoriales cyanobacterium SM2_1_8 | reverse complement strand
GGAACCGGTGGCGACCCGCCCTCCGGAACCAACCGCCCCGCGACGTTTGTCCCGCCCCCCCGAATCCTTTGCCCCCCGCCAATCGGTGGTGCAACGGGTGCAGCCGGCGGCCCCGTTGAATCCGGTACCCCCCGCCGCCATGGCTCTGCCCCCATCTCCCTCTCCACCCGCTTCTCCACAGTGGGCCCCGCCCGTAGGCTTGGCCGTAGCGCCGGCCCCCGTCACGGCGGCCCCCAACCCTGTGCGTTATGGGGAACCGGTGGCTCCCCCCCCCATCTCCCACCAATTACACGATTGTGGCTCCGCCCAATTTTGCCGCCCAAGCCCGGCAAGTGGAACAAGATGCCTTTGTCCGCCCCCAGGATGGTCAGGTGCAGTTGGGAGCGTACCGCGATCCGGTGGCGGCCCAACAACGCATTGCCGAATTGCGGAGCCAAGGCATTCCCGCCGAACTGCGCTAGCTATGGGCCTGTGGGCAGGATGCCAAGCCGGTCTGGTGTGGGCCGGGTGGGTGTGGTGGGCGGTACCCAACCTCCAAGGCCAATACCGCCGCTGGCTGTTGGGGGCGATCGCCGTGGCGGGGGGCAATGCCCTGCTGTGGGGGATGTTGTCTCTGTTGCTTGGTCGCTTTTTGCGGTGGCCCCTCGGGCCGGCGTTGGTTTTGTGGGGGCTGACGATGCTGGTGGGCAATGCCGCTTTGTGCCGTGGCAGCGAACGCCTCCTGTGCGACCTCCGGTTTCCGCGCTGGTGGCTCCGATCCAGTTGCCCTTTGGGTCTAACCCTCCTCTCAATCCTGCTGGCGGGGGCCACCGGTACGTTGCCTCTGTAAATGTGGGTTCAACCGAGAAATCCTGACCGGGCAGCACTTGCCAAGAAACTGGAGTTGGTTCAAAACGCACTGGAGTTGGCTCAAGGCTCACTGGACTTGATTCAAAACGCACCGGAGTTCGTCAAAAACGCACTGGAGTTGGTTCTTGGCTTAGGTTATGCCCTGCCAAAGGGCTGTGGTTTCGCGCAAACTGGTGTAGTGGCCGTTGCCCAGAATCAAATGATCCAACAACGGCATTTCCAAAAACTGGGACGCTTGCAGCAGTTGCCTGGTCAATTGGCAATCGGCTTCGCTGGGTTGGGTATTTCCCGAAGGATGGTTGTGGGCCACAATCAGCTTGACGGCGTTGTGTTTCAAGGCTTCCCGAAAAATTTCGCGGGGGGAGGCCAGGGCTTCGTTGACCGTGCCGATCGCCAGCACCTGCCGTCCCAACACCCGGTTGCGGTTGTCCAACATCAACACCGCCAATTTTTCCCGCTCCGCCCACATCAAATCCCGGCTGAGTTCCGCCGCCGCACTGGCCGGGTCGGTGATGTCGGCGCTTTCGGGCCGGCGCGCATAGAAGACCCGTTTCCCCAACTCGATCGCGGCCAAAATGGTGGCAGCTTTGGCGGGGCCCACCCCCAAAATGGCGGTGAGTTGGGCCGGCGTCAAATTTTGCAAGCCGGCGGCGGGATCGCTGTGCCCTTGCCCAAACGTTTTCAAGATCCATTGCCCCAATCCCAAAGCCGAGAGTTTGCCCGGCCCCTGCCCCGTGCCCAACAACAATGCCAGCAATTCGGCCGTGGAAAGCACCGCTGCCCCTTCCGCCAACAGACGTTCCCGGGGGCGATCGCTTTCGACCATGTCGGCCATGCGCAGGGTGTAACTCATCAACAGGGGGTGTAGACGACGGCGCCATCGTGGGCGCGGTTGCCCACGGCCAACAGCCCCCGTTTGTACAATTCTTGGAGGGTTTTTTCGACCTTTTGCGGTTCTTCGCCGGTTTCGATGATGCAATCGGAGAGGGTCGCGCCGTTGCGCTCGCGGCAAATCCGCAGGATCGCCACATCCAGACGCTCTTCTTTGGCGGGAGGGGCCGGCATCGCGCCGTAACTTTGGTAAGACCCGGAGGGCGGCATCAAGTGTCGGTTGTACTTGAAGTTAAAGGCTTCTTCGGTCATCAGCAGCAGCCCGATCCCCTCAAAAAAAGCCACAATCCCCGGAATCCACAGCCAGAAAAAGAACAGGTAGAGAAAACCCCATCCCATCTCCCCCAGATAAAACTTGTGAATGCCAAAGCTCCCCAGGAAAAGAGCCAAAATAGCCGCCGTAGCTTTGTTTCTCATAGACGGGGTACCATCTCCTTTAACCTTAGGGGCGAGGCTGCCGCCATGACTGCAAGACCGGCCCAGCCGCTAAAATCGCCAGGGCTAGGGGTACCTTCGCGGCGTTCAGGTACAGTTGATATTGTAGGATGGCGGGCCAATCCAGACGGTCAAAGCCCCCAACAATCAAACCCAACGTGCCCAAGGTTAAACTGCCCAGGGCCCACAGGGGAAGCGATCGGCGGCGCGGGGTCAACGGCATGGCGATCCTTTTTTGGCCAGTATAACTTTGCCCCAACCAGGGCGATCAAGGCCCCAAAATTCCTTCGATGTGCAGGGTGTCCGCCGCAAAGTCTTCGACCCGCACCAGGTTGCCGTCGATCCGTTCTCCGTTCACCGAAAATGCAGTGGGGGCCGAGGTGCCGTTTCGCCGAAAATCGATGTGCAGGGTTTTGCCCCGAAACCGCCGTTGTACCTGCACCGTTGGCCACGCCGCCGGCAACCGGGGCACCAAGCGCAAGCCTGCCAACTCCGGTTGGAGTCCCAAAAAGCCATCGACCCCAATCCGCAACATCCAAACGGCGGTGCCGGTCAACCAAGAATGGCTGGCTTGGCCTTGGCTGGGATGCTCGGGGCTGGTGATGTATTCGGCAAACACGTAGGGTTCCACCTCGTAGCGATCGCGATCGTGGGCGGAGTGGGTGGGCAGCATCCGCCGATAGACTTCCCAGGCCAATTCGGTTTCGCCGGCGTGAGGGCCGCCAACACAAACCAAGAAGAAGCGTGGTTGAACACTGCGCCGTTTTCCTTTTTGCCGGGGACGCAGCGCGAAATCAAGCCGGTGTTGGGCTCCACTTCCCGGTAGGCGGGGGCTACAATCTGCATGCCGTAGGGGGTCAACAGCCGTTCCCGACAGGCCGCGATCGCCGCTTGAGCCCGTTCGGGGGAGGCAATCCCTGCCAAAATGGCCCACGATTGCGCGTTCAAAAACAATTGCCCTTGGCGATCGCGGTGGCTGCCCACGGCCGACCCATCGTCCCGAAAGGCCCGCAGGTACCATTCCCCATCCCAACACCGCTCGTTGATCGCCTGTTTGAGTTTGGCGTAGGCGGCCTGGTACTTGTGCAGGGCGGCTTCGTCGCGGCAGGCTGTCCACAACGGCAACGTTTCTCGCAAAATGTAGGCCAGAAAACAGGCTCCCCAAACGGTTTCCCCTTGACCTTCGGGGCCAATGTAATCGAGGGTATCGTTCCAGTCGCCTTTGTGAATTTTCGGCAGACCGTGGGGCCCCAATTCCGCCAAACTGTAGTCCAAAGCGCGTTGGAGGCGATCGCCTACGGTGCTTTCGCCGCCGTCGTAGAAGGGTACGGTTTCCGACAGCAGGGAGAAATCGGCGGTTTCGTTGAGGTAGGCCATCACGCCGAAGGGAATCCAGAGGGGCGTATCGGAATGGTTGGTTTTTTCGCCGCTGCCCGTCAACCGGAAAAAGTTGTGTAGGGTCGAGCCGTCGGCAAACTGATACCGCAACGCAGCCAACAACCGGGGGCGCACCCGCTCCGGCTCGGCGATCAACACCCCCAAAATGTCCTGAAAGCGATCGCGCAAACCGGTACCGAACAACAACCCGCCGTGGTAGTACCCGCTGTTGCGGGCCATTTCAAAGGTTACCGCCGCCTGGTATGGATTCCAAATGCTGAGGGAACGGTTCAGATCGCGATCGGGGGTTTTCACCACCAAAGCGCTGAGGTAACGATCCCAGTAGGTTGTGAGTTCCTGAAATTGGCGATCGCTCCAGTTCACCAAATTGGGTCGATCTTGCAAAAAAGATGGCACCGGCTCGGATTTGGGCGCCAAGGCCATCACCACCGCAAACTCTTGGGTTTCCTGCGGCCCCAAGGTCACAATCGATTGGAGGGCGGCGATCGGATCCCCTGCGGTGATTTCCGTATTTCCCATGCGACCCGTGGTCACGGCGATCGGATTGGCTTCGGAACGCCAGCGGCCGATAAAGGCATCCAGGCTCCCATCAAAGCCGGTGAGGGGCAAAGAGTTGGTGAAGTACAGACGGTAGGGCCAATCCACGTTCGGCTGTTTGACCGTGACCCCCCGATTGAGCACCCAATAACGCCGGCTGGCCACCAGGCAGAGGTGTTCCCCATCAAACCCCACTTCCGGAAAGTGTTTGTCGTTGGGTTGGTTGATGAGGTCGTTGAGGGCATTTCCCATCAACAGTTCCACAAAGGCGTAGATTTCCAGGGTGCGGGGCACGTCGCCACGGTTGGTGAGGGAAACCCGCCACACTTCCGCCGTTGCGGCCCGGGGGACAAAATAGGTGAGGGTGGCCGCCAACCCGTCGCATTCGGTGACCATCCGCGTGTAGCCCTGCCCATGGGCGCATTCGTAGCGCTCGTAGGGGCGATCGAGGGTGGGGGCCCAACTCAGGGAATGGTAACGACCCGTGGCCCGATCCTTAATCAAAATGTAACGACCGGGGCGATCCCAGGGCAAAGCGTTGTAACGCATCCGGGTTAGCCGATTGTCCCGGGGGGATTCGGCAAAACTGAAGCCCCCGCCGGTGTGGGAAATCAGCGCCGCATAGCGATCGTTCCACAGGTAGTTGAACCAAGGGCGGGGGGTGGCCGGATCGGTGATGACAAATTCCCGGCCGTCGGCCGCAAAATCTCCGTAGCGATCGCCCATGGTGGCTCCTGTGAGTGCTAGGGGTATCTTACGGGGAAGGGGCCCAAACCGATGCACGTCCCGAATGACCTGGGCCCAACCTTCGGCCAAATCCTGCAATAGGGCTTCCCCTTTGGCAGCCGTCGCGGGGGTGGGATCCCCCAACACCCCGCTGGGGCTCACGTCCGCCATGACCCAAGACCAGGGCAAGGCCCCTTCCAAACTCAGGCAAGAATCGGTGGGCGGCAGGTACACCGGGGCCGCCGCCGCCATGCGCACCGTTTCCGGGTGCAAGTGCAACAACAAACTGGTTTCCGCATCGCCGGCGTGGATCCCTTCCGCCAGTTCTTGCGGGGTCAACCAGCGTTCTGGGCGGTGGGGCACCCGCCACACAAACAACGGAAAAATCCAAAAATCCGGGTACCGACGGTGCAAATCCCGGGCCACAATTTCCAAAATCTGGGGCTGACCGCCGTGGGCATTCACCAACACCCACTTGCGAAATCCGCTCCGGTAAACGCTTTCGCCCACATCCAGCAACAGGTGCATCAGGGTTTCCGCCCGCAGCGAAATCGTCCCCGGGAACCCCTCGTGCTCGGTGGATTTGCCGTAACACAACGGCGGCAAACAATAGGCAGGGACGGTTGCCTCCAGCAAGGACAGCGCCCGACCCACCACAGCCAAGGCGATCGCGCTGTCCACCGCCAGGGGCAAATGGGGGCCGTGTTGTTCGATCGCCCCAATCGGTTGCAGGATGGGAATGTGTTCCCGCTGGGGCAAGTCGCGAAGTTCGGGCCACGTCAGGGCCGCCCATTGCCGGTGCCGGGGCACCCACTCCGAAAAGAAGCTCATGGCTGCAAGTGATTGGGTTGGATGCTGGCGGGGGCGAAATCCCGTCCTAATTTACGGGCATTTCTGGTGCCTTCCCCCTGGCGATCGCGCTTCGTTTAGACCTCCACCAAAGCCGCCGCGACTGGGCGCGTCGTCGTTTCCGTTTCTTGGGTGTAGGCCGCCAACTGGGCTTCAATTTGCTGGCGCACAATGTCGCGGTATTCCAAAAAGTGTTCGTTGTGGGCGCACACCGTAACGTATTGCTCCAACACCCCCGGATTGCGGCGCAAAATGTCGAAGAGGTGGTGCCAAAACAACCCGCGGGTAGAGCGTTTGACCCCCTGCCGCCACGCCACAATCAACAGGGCCCGCACCACCACCCACGCCGGCCACTGAAAGGGGGTCTGCACCCGCGGCGCCCCCAACTTCAAGAAATACCGATGCACCCGGTTCAGGTATTGCACCGGCTCATACAGCGCGCAAAAAGCCTCGACGTATTCGCGGGCAATGTCTTCTACGGGACGGGTGGGCACAAAATTCATCAAAGTCGTTTGGTTGATGTTGCCATCCGCCGCCCGCAATCGTCCTTCCTTTTCCAAACGGTGCCACAACGCCGTGTGGGGCAAAGCCTGCAACATCGCAAACGTGGTGGTGGGAATGCCGGTGGCCTCCGCAAACGCCACAATCCGATCGCCCGCCCCCGGTTTCTCGCCGTCAAAACCAACGATAAACCCGGCAATCACCCGCAACCCTTTCCCCGTTACCTTGTCGATCGCCTCGAGCAAGGGCGATCGCATGTTCTGAAACTTTTTGGTGAGTTGGAGGCTGTCGGTATCGGGAGTCTCAATGCCCATAAACACCGCCGCAAAATTGCAGTCCAACATCATATCGATCAATTCATCGTCGTCCGCCAAATCGAGGGAGGCTTCGGTATCAAACCGGAACGGATAACCCCGCTCCGCTTGCCATTTTTTCAGCTCCGGCAACAGCAGTTTCACGTTGCGCTTGTTGCCAATGAAGTTGTCATCGACCATGAACACGCCGCCGCGCCACCCCAAATCGTAGAGCCGTTGCAGTTCCGCCAAAAGCTGGGCCGGGGTCTTGGTGCGGGGTTTGCGACCGTACAACACAATGATGTCGCAAAATTCACACTGAAACGGACATCCCCGCGAAAATTGCACCGACATCGAATCGTAGGCCGCCATTTCCAACAAGTCGTAGCGGGGCACAGGGGTGCCGGTCACGTCCGGTTTTCCCCCCCCGACCGAAAACAGCCCTGGGTTTCCCCCCGGGCGATCGCCTCCACAAA
>JAAUUG010000159.1 GCA_012031195.1 Oscillatoriales cyanobacterium SM2_1_8 | reverse complement strand
TCCACCTGCAGTGGAGTAAGTTTTAAAATCTTAACCCTAGTTAGAAAAATTATCTACATAATTCTTAATAAAAACCCTCAGAATACCAGAAACAGTTTAATCTAGATGCTGACATAAAACTCAAACATTTAGGATTTTTGTGGTTAAAGGTCAACTCTGACCCCCACAAAAGGAGGACCTGAGTTTTGTGGAAGAGTGCGGTCTTGGGGGGAACCCGGCCCCATCCCCGGCGGCGGCGTGGTTTTGGGGGGATTGGCCGGGGTGGCCCAACGGTTGCAACGGCCCGAAGCGGCGATTCGGGTGGCGGCCCTGGCCGAAGCGTTGAAATACGGCAGCAAGGGTTTGGCCCTGGCGATCGCCGCGTTGAACGATCCCTACGTCGAGGTGCGGCGGGCAGCCTATCGGTTGTTCGGCCCCCCGGCGGGAAAAGCCGTGCAGGCGGCGATCGCCCAGTGCGATCCCTACCCATTGTTTCAGGCGGGGCGATCGGTCGCGGGCACAACCGTTCAGGCCTTCAGCGGTGAGGGTCGGTATGTGGCTTCCCGGACGCGCCAAGGCATCATCAAGGTGTGGGAGGCCGCCACCGGCGAGGAATGGTATCGGTTGCCGCCGGCCCCTGGCCCCGCCGGCCCCTGTTTCTTGGCCGAAGGGGGACAACTCTTTGTCCGGGCCGTCACGGTTCCCCGTCGCCCCGGTGCCCGCCTCGAAGTGTGGGATCGGGGGGAAAAAACCTGGGAATTGGTGGGGCACGAAGGGCAGGTGGGAGGGATCGCCCTGGCCCCCGATCGCCAAACCTTGGCCACCGGCGGCTACTTTTCCGAAATCAAGCTGTGGAATTTGCACACCGGCAAGGCGATCGTCACCCTGGACAAAGCTTTGGTGGGGGGGAGCCACCGGGGGGCGGTGATGGCCTTGGCTTTCGATCCGTTGGGGGAATACCTCTACAGCGGCGGCTACGATCGCACCATCAAGCAATGGCACGTCAAAACCCGCGATCGCCCCCGCAACCCCTTTGGGCGGACGGCCGCCGTCCTGCGGTTGTTGGTCAGCCCCGATCGCCGTTGGTTGGCCGCGGCGGGGTGGGATCGCGTGATTTACCTGTGGGACATCGCCGCCGGCACCCGCCAAAGCACCCTGACCGGCCACAGCGCCCCCATCGAACGCATTGCCTTCAACCACGATGGACGCATCTTGGCCAGCGGCGGCAGCGATCGCCAAATTTTGTTGTGGTACGTCGCCACCGGGCAATTGTGCCAAACCCTGACCGGCTCCGAAGGTTACATCGAACACCTGACCTTCACCGAGGACGGGCAACAACTGCTCTCGGCCGGGAGCGATCGCCATTTGCGGTTCTGGCATCCCTAAGCTGGGTTAAGATAAAATACCTTTACCGCGACTGGTCATGACGGAGACCCCCCAATACGCCTACCTGCGGGGCGAGTTTGTGCCCCTCGAAGCTGCCACCATCAGCGTGCGCACCCATGCTTTTCTGTACGGGACGGCGGTATTCGAGGGGGTCAAAGCCTATTGGTCGCCCGAAAATCAGCAAATGCTTGGCTTTCGGCTGCGGGAACACTACCAACGGTTGCACCAAAGTTGCCACATTCTGCGGTTGCAACCCACCCTCTCCATCCCCCAAATGGAAGAATTGACTGTGGAGCTGCTGCGGCGCAACCGTTGCGCGGCCGATACCTACATTCGTCCCATTGTCTACAAGGCGGATTTGCGGATTGGGCCCATCCTCACAGCAGAAAATACCCACGATGATTTTTGCCTGTTCACGGTGCCGATGGCGGGCTACCTCAAACCGAGGGCATTCATGTGGGGGTGTCTTCTTGGCGGCGGTTGGACGACAACGCCATTCCGGCCCGGGCCAAGGTGAACGGGGCCTACGTGAATACGGCGTTGGCCAAAACCGACGGTTGTTTGAGCGGCTTTGACGATGTGATTGTGTTGACCGATGCCGGCCACGTTGCCGAAGGCAGCGCCATGAATTTGTTTTTGGTGCGCAACGGGCAGTTGCTGACCAGCGCCGTCACCGAGAACATTTTGGAGGGCATTACCCGGGATGCCATCATCCGGTTGGCCGCCGAGCAATTGGGGTTGACCACCGTGGCCCGCCCGCTCGATCGCACCGAGTTGTACACCGCCGAAGAGGCGTTTTTTGTCGGCACCGCCACCGAGGTGGCCCCCATCACCCGCATTGACCACCGGGCCGTGGGGAACGGTCAAGTTGGCCCCATCACCCAACAACTCAAGGATTTGTTCGACAAGTTGGTGCACGGGCATTTGCCGGCCTACGAAACCTGGCTTACCCGCGTCGCCTGATTTTATGACGGCCGTTGTGCGTTCCCTCTTGCCGCCGTTGGTGGAGCTCTGGCTGCGATCGCAATTGGAGCAGAGCCGTCGTCTTCGCATTGAATTGCAGGGCAGCGACGGTCAAATTTGGCGCGGTCACATCCCCCAAGCGGCGATCGCCGGGGAGGAGATTGTGTATCAGGGTTTGCATTTTGCCAAGGTGCGGTTGCAAGCCCACGACCTGCGGTTGAACACGGCCGGGGCCCTCCGGGGCGAAGCGATGCGGTTGCTGGCGCCGTTGCAGGTGGAACTGGAGGTGCACCTCTCTCCCACCGGTTTTCAACAATCTTGGCGATCGCCCTTGGTGCAACAGGGTTTGGTGGATTTGCTGGGGGAGGCCGCCGAACCGCCCACCACCGATGCCGACATTGCGAACGCCTTGGCCAAACTGTTGGCGGCCCTGCCGGAGGTGCACCGCATCGATGCCCTGACCGTGGTGGATGGGTCTTGCCATTGCCGGGGCACCATGGCGATCGCCGCCACTTGAGAGATTTATAGTCATTTTAATTAAAAATGCGCCTGTATAGCTGTTTTGCATAGTGACGAGACAAAACAAGTCAGGTCGCAGGGGCGAAGCCCCCGTATTGGTTCTATTGGACTTTCGTTGGGCAAGAAAAAACCGTGTCGGTTTTAATTAAAATGACTATATGAATTTGATGGGAGAAGACCCGCTCTTGGTCTTGGGTTTTCCCTCACCCCAGCCCTCTCCCACAAGGGGAGAGGGAGCAAAACCACCGCTTGTTCCCCTTCGTCCTCAAGTCTACAAAGGGCGCACAATCCGAAACCGGACGTGGTTGACCGCCAACTCGCCAATCGAAAACGGCTGGGGTTTGATGCTTTCAAACGAAACTTCCTTGCCAATTTCCACGTGGTACCAAGGCAATCCCATAAAAAAGCGGGTCGGATAGGGGGCTCGCCCCGTATCGTCGGGGTTGGATTCCATCGGCAGCCAACCCACCCCCGGAATGTAAAACTCAATCCAGACATGGTTGTAGTACTGATGGAGCGGCACCCCCATCACATCGGCCTGGGGCGGACACTTGTAGCGCCCCACCGTCCGGCAGGCAATCCCATTCAGCCGGGCCAAGGCCAACAACAACCCCACATACTCGCCGCAGGAGGCCGTCCCTCGGGCCAGCACCTGGGCCGGGCCGTCAATGTAGGGGGTAAGGCGATATTCCAGGCGATCGTAGACGTAATTGCGAATCTTGAGCATTTTTAGCAGGATGTTGCCCTCGTCCCCCACCGCGTCCCGCGCCGCTTGGCGAATTTCCGGCAAATTCATCCCCAAATCGTCGTCGTCGATCAAATACTCTGCCTGCATTTCCGGCGACAACAGCGGCACGTTTTCCACCTCCTCCGGGCGAATCTCGTACTTGATGCCCCGCAATTCCAGCAACGCCCGCCACCCAAACATCCCCGCCTCATCCGGCGCGAGGTTGCCCAACGGAAACACCGCCACCGCCCGATCGCCGCTGCCCTGCACCGTAAACGGCATGCCCACCGGCTCCACCGACAGCACTTTTTGGCGATCCGTATTGGCCGGCAACGCAATCCGCCAGTTCAAATTGTGTACCGGTTGCGGGTCCTCCGAAGACAGTTCCTCCAGGTACACCATCTCCACCAAGTAGCCGTTGGAAAGGGTATGGCGCGGGCTTCCCGGCACCGTCACCAAGTCCAAACGGTTCACTAAGGCGCGATCGCGCACGTCCACCGAGTAGGGATTGTGGGGATCGTTGGGGTTGTCCCGCACGTAGTACTCATCCCCCGCATACAGCACATACAGATCGTTCCCCCGAAAAGCCAAGCCCCGGGGATCGGCAAACGGCGTGAGGGCCCGCTGCTCAATCGCTCCGGTTTTGGATCCAAACCATAGACCGTTTCTTCGAGGCGATCGGCCACCCACAATTTTTCGTGGTGAAACGTCAAAGTCGCTTCGCCCGCCCCCGGCAACGGCAACCTACGCAGCGGCCCCCGGGTCGCCCGCCCCAACACGGCAATGTAACCCTCCTCCGGCAAACTGGCGTAGACCGCCCCCGCCGCCACCGCCAAGCCAAACACCTCTACCGGCAACTCCACAAAGGGATACAGGTAAAAATCCTCCAGGCTGGTGTACAAAATCGCATTGTGGCGAGCCACCCACAAAATGCCGTCGTCGATCGCCACATCCGTCACGTCCACAAACGCCGCCCGCTGATGGCGGTTCAAGACGCGGGTGTCCTCGGTCGCCGGATCCACCGAGAGGAGATGGCCGCGATAGGTATCCACCAAAATGGCGCGATCGCCATGCCAAGCCAAGCCCCGTAGGGCATAGGCCCCCAGAGGATAAAACGTATGAGTCATCGCCTGCTCCCAAAAAGAGCCCAGAGAAAGAACAGAAGCCAGCTTATACCGTCAAGCTCCGCCGTTTTGTAACCAAACGGAACGCTTCGATAATGTCGCCCTCTTGCCAAGCGTTGAATTTGTCGAGACCCACGCCGCACTCAAACCCCGAAGCCACTTCTTTGACGTCGTCCTTCATCCGCCGCAGCGAATCCAAATTGGACTCGAAGATAACTTCTTTGCCGCGATGCACCCGGGTCCGGCAGTTGCGCATCAGCTTGCCGTTTTGGACATAGCAACCCGCCACCACAGTATTTTTGCCCGCCGGAAACACCGCCCGCACTTCCGCTTGACCCAAGGGCTCCTCGATCAACTCCGGCTCCAACAACCCTTCCATCGCCCCCTGAATGTCTTCGAGGAGTTTGTAGATGATGTTGTAATCCCGAATGTCTACCCCCATCTCATCGGCTGCCTGACGGGCACCCGTGGCCAAAGTCGTGTTGAACCCGATGATGATCGCTTCGCTGGCCGCCGCCAAATCCACGTCGTTGGCCGTGATTTCCCCCGCCCCCGTCAGCAAAATCCGCAACTGCACCTGCTGCTGGGGCAACTGGTTCAACGACCCGACAATGGCTTCCACCGAGCCCTGCACATCCCCCTTGATGATCAGGTTCAGTTCCTTCAGATCGCCTTCCTGGGCCTTCGCCGAAAGGGTGCCCAAAGTTACCCGCCGCGAGATCAGGGACTGCTGCAAACGGGTTTGCCGTTGCTCGATCGCCCGGGCATCGGCCAAGGCCCGCGCTTGTTTTTCGTCGGCGTAGACTTCAAATTCGTCACCGGCCGCCGGCACATCGTTCAGCCCCAAGACCTCCACCGCAAAGGAAGGGCTGGCCGCCTCCACCCGGTGCCCCCGGTCGTCCAACATGGCCCGCACCTTGCCAAATACCGGCCCGGCCACCAACACATCCCCCACCCGCAGGGTGCCGTTTTGCACCAAGAAGGTCGCCACCGGCCCCCGCGCCTTGTCCAAATGGGCCTCGATGATGGTGCCCCTCGCCAGGCGATCGGGGTTGGCCTGCAAATCTTCGACCTCAGCCACCAACAACAGCATTTCCAACAGGTTGTCCACCCCCGTACCGTTCAGAGCGCTCACCGGCACCATCACGGTGTCGCCGCCCCAATCTTCGGACAGCAGACCATACTCCGTCAGTTCCTGCTTGACCCGGTCGGGCTGGGCTTCGTACTTGTCAATTTTGTTGATCGCCACCACAATCGGCACCTTGGCCGCCTTGGCGTGGCCAATGGCTTCTACCGTTTGGGGCCTCACCCCATCATCGGCCGCCACCACTAGCACCGCCAAATCGGTGACCTTGGCCCCCCGCGCCCGCATCGCCGTAAAGGCTTCGTGACCCGGCGTGTCCAAAAACACCAACTGATGATCTTGCCCTTCGCGCTCCAAGTCCACGTGGTAAGCCCCAATGTGTTGGGTAATGCCCCCTGCTTCCCCCTGCGCCACTTTGCTGCGCCGGATGTAGTCCAGCAACGTCGTTTTGCCGTGGTCTACGTGCCCCATGATCGTGATCACCGGCGGTCGGCGTTGGAGGCTTTCCAAATCGCCCATTTCCAGCATTTCGGTCTTGCTGGCCGCGGCCACCACCACTTCTTCCCCCAGCTCGTACCCCAATTCGATGGCGAGGGCTTTGGCGGTCGCCACATCCAACGCTTGGTTGATGGTGACGGCGGTGCCTTTCAAAAATAGGTTGCGGATGATGTCGGTTTCGGGAATCCCCAATTTTTGGGCCAGCTCTTGCACCGTCAGGCTGGTGTTGACCACCACCTCGGTTGGCTTTTCGACCGTCTCCTCTTGCAAACGCTCCTGGCGGCGATCGCGACTGCCACGACCACGGCCCTCGCCCCCTTTCTTGACGGCAGGGGCCGCCGGTCGGCTGACCACCGCAGCCACACGGTTTTTGGGCCGGGCCGCCGGGCGGGCGGTTGCCAGCAAATTCAGTTTGACCGCCCCTTCTTCCGCCGGTTCCAGCTCCTCGTCAATGGTGGCGATGTCATCGTCTTCCTCGACAAAGTAGCGCTTGCCCTTGGTTTTGGCCGTGGTGCTCTTCTCGCGCTCCCGTTCGGCGGCTTCTTCGTCTTTGCGGGACTTGACCTTTTTGGGGGGCTTGGGCAGCTCGGGCCGCAACTGCAACACCGAGACTTCTTCGATCTCGACCGATCGCTTGACTTCCGACGGCGCTTCGGGAGCCGGGCGGTGTGGGTCGCTTGGGCGGAATGGCACCGGTGGGCTTCCCCGGGCGCTGATGCCCGCTCCGATCA
>JAAUUG010000158.1 GCA_012031195.1 Oscillatoriales cyanobacterium SM2_1_8 | reverse complement strand
GATTTGGGGAGAGGGCACCAGACGCACTTGGCTGGGGGGGCGCATCCGGGATTCCGGTTCCCTTGGCACCGGGGTCTCGGCGATCGCCGGACGGTCGGGCAAGGTCGGTACCAAGCGCCCCGCCAAGCCGCTCGCCCCCAGGGCCACCAGGGGAATCGACCACCAAGGCGTTCGCAGCAGCATGGTCACGGGTTGCCGCCAACGTTGATGCCAGGGTTGCAACCGGGGCAAAATCCCCCGCAGGGCAGCGGCCAAATCCATGGCGTGGGGATAGTCACCGGCGATCGCCCGGGCTTGCACAGCGGCCAACAGCGCCGGGCAACGTTCACCGCTCAGCTCCGCCAACAGGAGACCGATCGCCCGCACATCGTCCGTCCGGGTGGGGGGCGGCACCTCTTCCACCACCGGCACCAACTCTACTTTTTGCAGGTTCGTCAACACCGCCCGGAGACCACCGCCGCTGAGCACCGGGCGATCGCCCGTCCAATACAGGTGCTGGAGGGCGAGGTTGCCGTGGGCCACCGCCTGCCGTCCCACAATGTGTCCCGACCAGTTGCGCACAAACAGGCCGTCGTGATACAGGGCCACCGCCAAAGCAATGTCCAGGGCGATCGCCGCCGCTTCCCGAGGGGGCAACGGCCCCACCGGCAACCCCGCCACCGTCGGCAACACCTCCAAGACAAAGGGCAACGCCACCTGCGGGGCCACGGTCACCGTCCCCCAATCCCGATAGCGCCCCACCCGGCGATCGCGGGCTTCTTGCAGCCACGTTACCTCTTGCCCCCAGCGATCGCCCCCCTCGCCATTTTCAAAGAGGTTTACGGCCAGCACCCACCCCAGCCACACCTGCTCGTTCACGGTGTCCCACACCTGAAACAGCGCCAATACCTCTTGATCGTCCAGGCAGGCCTCAAATCGATAGCGGCGATCCGGGGTCTCCCGACCAACCAACCCCTCCCAAAATCCCATGGTGTGTGCCGGTTCATTTCTTCTAAGGTAGCTTTTACCGCAAAATTAAGCGGCGATCGTCGCCAAACTCCAACAAATACCCCAACTCCCGCAACATTTGGCGCAGGAGGGGCAAACTCAACCCCAACACGTTGGTGTGGCACCCCTCCAACCCCTCAATGAGCCAGCCCCCCAACCCCTCCAACGTAAACCCCCCGGCACAGTGCAGCGGTTCCCCGGTCCCGACGTAGCTCGCAATTTCGCGATCGGTACTCACGGCAAAATGCACCGTGGTGGCCCCCACCCGCACCAACGTCTTTTGTTGGCGCACGTCGATCAGGCAATGGCCCGTATACAAAACCCCCTTGCCCCCCCGCAACCGCTGCCACAGGGCGATCGCCCGTTCCGGCGTCTTGGGTTTGCCGCAAATTTCGCTCCCTGTCCACAACACCGAATCGCACCCCAAAACCAACGCCTCCCGATGGGCAAACTGGGGAGCCACCCGCTCCGCCTTGCCCTGCGCCAACCGCTGCACCAACACCGCGGGGTCCGATTCCGACACCGACCCCTCGTCAAAATCGCTGGGGCACACCACCGGCACCAGCCCCCCCGCCCGCAAAAGGCTCTGCCGAATGGGCGAAGCCGAAGCCAATACGAAGACCGGATCTGCCATATTTTTCCTGGAAATTGCCAAAATCCATTGTGCCAGCCCGGCCACAGAGCCCATCGCTCCCAAATCGCCGGCTTGCCCAAAACGTTTCGCATTTTTGAGAAGGACAGGCGATAATAAAGTTAAGTTTAATTAAGAAATCGATCCGGTCTCAGGGCGGGGTCTCGTTGAGGATAACGCGATGAAATTTTCCTGGAAAACCTTTTTGTTGTGGCTGCTGCCGTTGGCAGTGGTTGGCTTTTTCGTCTGGCAGAGCATCTTGGTGCGGCCGGCAGTGCCCCAAAGCATCAATGCCGCCAACACCCGGATGTCCTACGGTCGCTTTTTGGAGTATTTAGATCGGGGGATGGTGCGCAAGGTAGACATTTACGACGGCGGCCGGACGGCGGTGGTGGCGGCCATCGATCCCCAACTGGAAAATCGGGAGCAGCGGGCCCGGGTGGATTTGCCGTTGTATGCCCCCGAATTGATGGGCAAGCTGCGGGAAGCCAATGTCGATTTGGCGGTGTATCCGCCCCGCAACAACGGCGCCATTTGGGGTGTCCTCAGCAACTTGTTTTTCCCGGCGGCCCTGCTGACGGGCTTGTTTTTCCTGTTCCGGCGCTCCAACCAGATGGGGGGGCCGGGGCAAGCGATGGATTTTGCCAAGTCCAAAGCCCGGTTTTCGATGGATGCCCAAACCGGGGTCAAGTTTGACGATGTTGCCGGCATCGAAGAAGCCAAAGAAGAACTCAACGAGATTGTGACCTTCCTGAAAAAGCCCGAGCGGTTTACGGCCGTGGGCGCCAAAATTCCGAAGGGGGTTTTGTTGATTGGCCCTCCCGGTACCGGCAAAACCCTTCTGGCCAAGGCGATCGCCGGCGAAGCGGGGGTACCGTTCTTCTCGGTCTCCGGTTCCGAGTTTGTGGAAATGTTTGTGGGGGTGGGGCTTCCCGCGTCCGCGATCTGTTCAAGAAGGCCAAAGAAAACGCCCCTTGCATCATCTTTATCGATGAAATCGACGCGGTGGGTCGCCAACGGGGGGCCGGCATCGGCGGCGGCAACGACGAACGGGAGCAAACCTTAAACCAAATTTTGACCGAGATGGATGGGTTTGAGGGCAACACCGGCGTCATCGTGATTGCGGCCACCAACCGCCCCGATGTTTTGGATACGGCGCTTTTGCGTCCCGGTCGCTTCGATCGCCAAATTACGGTGGATGCTCCGGACATCAAAGGTCGGTTGCAAGTATTGAAGGTTCATGCCCGCGGCAAAAAAATCGATGCCGAAGTCTCTTTGGAGGCGATCGCCCGGCGCACCCCTGGCTTTACGGGGGCCGATTTGTCGAACTTGATGAACGAAGCGGCCATTTTGACGGCCCGTCGCCGCAAGGATGCGATGACCATGGCCGAAGTGGACGCGGCGATCGATCGGGTCATTGCCGGACTGGAAGGCAAAGCCCTCACCGACGGCAAAACCAAGCGGTTGATTGCCTACCACGAAATTGGCCACGCTTTGGTGGGCACCATGTTGCCGGATCACGACCCGGTGCAGAAGGTGACTTTGATCCCCCGCGGTCAAGCCGCCGGTCTGACCTGGTTTGCCCCCAGCGAAGAACAGATGTTGATCTCCCGGGCCCAGATTTTGGCGCGGATTACGGCAGCGTTGGGCGGTCGGGCTGCCGAAGACGCGGTGTTTGGCCCGGCAGAGGTGACGACCGGGGCCGGCGGTGATTTGCAACAGGTCACGGGCATGGCTCGGCGCATGGTCACCCAGTTTGGCATGTCGGACATCGGCCCGATTTCCTTGGAAGGGCAAAACGCCGAGGTGTTTTTGGGGCGCGACTTGATGGTTCGCTCGGAATACTCGGAAGAAATTGCCGCCCAAATCGATCGCAAAGTGCGAGAAATCGTTCGCCAGTGTTACCAACAGGCCCTGCAACTGGTCTGCGAAAATCGGGTGGCAATGGATCGGATCGCCGATGTCTTGGTCGAGAAAGAAACCCTGAGCGGGGAGGAGTTCCGTCAAATTTTGGCCGAATACACCGCCCTGCCGGTTAAAGAGGCTGCAATGCCCCAACTGTAGCCGGTGCCACGGCAACTCCCACGACCGTGGGTTTTGTCGATCTTTCTGAAATAGGGGTAGGGATTTGGGTGGACATTCCGCCAGCTTCCTACCCTATTCTTTTTGGTGCTTCTTTTTGGATGCCGAAAGTCTTGCCCAGTCTAGGTTTCTGATTTCTCCCCACCCCCCCTCTTTCAAGTGGGGCGAAGGGGAATCCGAGCTCAGGAGGTTGCAAACCCAACCCGGGAGGTTCAAAACCCAACTCGGGGCGCTGTCCACTGCCCATATCCTTTAGACCTGGCCACCCATCACCGCCAGTCCATAGGCTTTCCAGGGCACCGCCACGGTGGCAAATCCGGCAGCCCGCAACATCTCCAGGTGGTCGGCCAGCGTCGCCAGGCGATCGGGCCCCGAATGGCCATGGGCAACCGATACCCCCATCCGAGTGCGGACCTCGGCCAGGGCTCCTTCGGGCGGCCGCACTTCCTGGTAAACCGTCGCCAACCAAGGCGCTTCGGGCAGCACGGGATCGCCATTCCAGAACCACCCCCCGGCCGGCAACGCCTGCGCAACTCGCTCAAACAAGGCTTGTTTCCGGTCGTTTTCCAAATGGTGAATCGCCAAGGACGACACGCAGGCATCGCACCCCGGCAAAGCCCAATCGCCAAAATCTGCTTCGTACCCCTGCCAGCGATCGCCCCAACCCGCGGCCTCGACTTTTTCCCGGGCCCGCGCCAACATCCGCGCCGAATAGTCCACGCCATAGACCTGCACCGCCGGCAACTGCGCCAACAACCGCAAGCTGAGTTCCCCGGTGCCGCAACCCAAATCCACCACCCGCCGGCAGGTGGGCGGCACGCAACGGGCGATCGCCCCAGCAGAGCATCGTAATCCGGCAACAAGCGGCGAATCCCCCCATCAAAATCCACCGTCTCGATAAACACTTCCCCTGGATAAATCGCGGTCATGCCCTCCCTCCTTTGTCCGAAACGAACCGCCACCTCCCCCAACCAAGGCCATCTCCCTCGCTGGCCACACATTGAAAACCCCTCGTCAAGGGTGACAAGGGGTTAAAGTTAAAGCCCGACGAGCCAAAGCCCTCCAATCAGCGCATACCCGCCAACTGCAGCTTTTCTTCGATCGAAGCCTTCAAGCTGGGGAACAGAAAATGATTTTCCTCGACGTACTGCGCCCCAAACAGACCCTTCTCCGCCCAAAAATAGCGATCGGTCGTGTGCTCGTTGCGCTTCACAAGAATCAAGGCTGGCGGCGCAATCCCTTCCGATTGGATGTATTTGCGGGCAGCGGTTACCGGCTTATCTTCGCCACTCTCCAAGCTGAACTGAGGGACGTGCTCCAGAATCTTGCGCCCCTCCAGACGACGTCTGCTTTTCCGTTTCCGTCTCCGTGCCAACTTCCTACCTCCTAAATTGTGCGAGTGGTTTGCAAAGAAGGGGTTCGTCATACCCAGCACCGCAAAGCCCATCGAAAAATCACCGAAAAGCTACCGAAAAATCATTGAGGAAAATCACAAGAAGAAATACGGGAAAACCATCGAATTTCCTGCTTTTTTCTTCCAACCTCCACCCAATTTCTACCTTTTCACCAACTTTTCACCAACAAGAAATCAGACCTAAATCAAGATTCGGAAACCCTCTAAAACTTCAGGCTCTAGCCTTGGGCTTGCAGTTGCCCGATCAGCCATCCCCAAAGAAGTCGTGGTTTCCCTCAGCGAGCCAAATTATCCGTGAGCCAAGTCATTCGTGAACCAAGTTGCCAGGGCTGATGGCAGATTTCTCAGCATCAAGTGCATCATCAAGGGTTATTCTTGATTGACACTTATTGACACCTTTGAAGACCCCCAGAACTTTCTCCATGAATTTCAGTCGGTAAATATCTTAGCCCGTAAACTTAAGTCTCTGAACTCAGCTTCAAGACCTCAATCTTTCAAGACTTCATTTCATGAAACCAATCCTACCGATGGCAATTGGAAGAAAAACCAGAACAGCAACCAAAACAGATCGGCTGTGAACCCTGCTTTTGAGCCACTTCTGCGCTTCACCTGGTTTTTGTTGTACCGGGTTTTATCTTGTACCTGGCTCTATGTTGCGCCTGATTTTCTGCACTTGATTTTTGGGATTGTCTCGATTCTTGCCTTTCTCTCCTTGCTGGGTTAGATCGATTCGGGTTTGCGCCACCTTTTCTATATTTGCACAATCACCCCAATTTAATCAAGATGGGCTTCCTTTTCTTTCCCCTCAGTATCGTTGGGTATGGGAGGATCCGGAAATTGTGTTTGCAACAAATTGTAAAGACTTGTAAGGACGAAACAGAGGTGTTTGGAATCCAAGTGCTGCGGCGGTTTCCACCCCTCAAGTGTCAGCCCCGATCCAGATCGCCAACCCGATCGCCCTATTTTTTCCCTGTCAAGATGCCACCATGTCCCCAAAAACCTTTGGCAGTGCCCCACCCTGGGCCCGCCACCCGCCTGTGACCCGACTTTGACCAAATTTTGCTCCTGGCTTGCCCCTGGTTTATCGGTTTGTTGGCAAACCTTTGTTGGCAGGCTTTTGTTGGTGAATCTCTTGATGAATCTATAAAATGGTCTTGATAGATGGGGTTCGATTTCCACCAACGCCCGGATCAAGGTTTAGCATGAAGAGCCCTATCCCAAGTCCCCATCCGCCCAATCCATGCCATTCATGGGTCACATTAAGATAAACCCCAAGCTGAAAACCAAGGCCAAAACTCAAACCGGCTTGAATACCGGCCACCCACTGAAGCCATTTGCTTGAGTTAAGTGCTTGAATTCAATTCTCAGAACCAACGGACTCAATCTCACCCCTTTCCCGCACACACCTCAGGTTTATCATCGCCCACCTCTTCAGCAGATCCATCAAGCCCACCAAATTGATGGCTCTGCTGAAGAGCACCACTGAATAGATCTCGTGCTGGCGATCCATGCTGGCAATCAAAGAGCGAAAGCCAAAGCCCAAGCAGTTTAGCAAGCTTCCTTACACTAAAGGAAATTTCGGTGATTTGTGCCAGCCCTCTGACAAACCTTAAAATTTCTTAACAAAACGTTCGTGGGTGGTCGTTGGGGGCAAGGGGTGAAAATGGGGGATGGGGTGTTGGCAGGTGGCGGGTGTTTTTGGAGCGGCTGAGCTTGCGGCATTTTCGCAATTACGGGGTGCAGGAGGTGGCGTTTACGGCCCCCAAGGCAATTTTGGTGGGAGACAACGCCCAGGGCAAGTCCAATTTGTTGGAGTCCATCCAGGTTTTGGCTGCTTTGAGGTCGTTTCGAGCGGGGCGCGATCGCGACTTGGTGCAGGAGGGGGCGGCCGATGGCAGAAATTAGTGGG
>JAAUUG010000157.1 GCA_012031195.1 Oscillatoriales cyanobacterium SM2_1_8 | reverse complement strand
AACCGACACGGTTTTTTCTTGCCCAACGAACGTCTAATAGAACCAATACGGGGGCTTCGCCCCTGCGACCCGACTTGTTTTGTCTCGTCGCTATGCAAAACAGCTATAACTTGGGTGGGACAGGGGGCAGGGGTGAAACCCCTGACTGGGGGCTGCGCCCTCAACCCCCCTTTTCCTTCGATGTCCGAACCTACCCGAATCTAGCTATACCTGGCGGCGATCGGGGCTGCGAAGGGTCGGCTTTCGGCTACCCTGGAAACAATTCTCGATGCTGCCCGCCATGCTCAAACCCTTACCGGCGAACGCCCCCAAGTCTTGGCAGATCCTCACCGCACCGTTTCTCGGATTTGCGCTGGATCGCGAATTCAAACTCAAGTACCTCCGCTTGCAAAGCACCGACGGCGAATTTACCGTAAAATTGCCCAAGCACCTCCGGGGTGAGGCTGTCCGTGTGTTGACGGCTCCGGTATCCCTGCGGCTGTGGTTGGAACCGCGCGGCGATTGCCCCCAATTCAAAGTGCAGCGGTTTGAGGTGTTGACGGAAACCGTCGCGCCACCGCCCCTCCCCCAGTCGCCATCTCACAAACCATCCGCTCTACTGTCTGACGCACCATCGGAAGCGCCCGCTTTGCCCATGCCCGTTTTGGCTGTGTGCAACCGGGGCAGTTGTCGGAAACGGGGCAGCGAAGCCCTCTGCCAGGCCCTCCAAAGCGCCATCGAAGAATGGAATGCCGGCGATCGCTTGGAACTGCGTACCACCGGCTGTCTCAAAGGCTGCAAAGAAGGGCCGACCATCGAATTGCCGGACGGTACCCGCAAAACCGGATGCCGTCCCGGCGATGCCCGGGTGTTGATTGCCGGGATTCTGGACTCCGAAGCCTAACGGCCGTTCACCCGCACCAACGTATCGGGCGCCAAGAAATGGGCAATGTGGTAGGCCCGCTCCTCCGACTTCAGCAAAATTTGCTCGTAGAGGTAACGGGTCGCCCGATCGCCCAAGCTTTCGGCCAAACTGGCCTGCCGCCGCAGCAACGCCAAAACCGACTGTTCCGCCGCCAAGTCGTTTTGCAACATGGTTCGGCAGTCGTAGGCCCCATCTTCTTCGGGCGTGAAGCAGCAGAGCTCTGCCAACCGGGCAAAGCTGCCGGCGGGCACCCCACCCAAACCGTTCAGCCGTTCCCCGAGGTCGTGGGCATGGCCCTTCACGGCATCGTAGTTGTCTTGGAAGAATTCATGCAGTTGGTAAAACTCAGCACCTTCCACCACAAAGTGATGCTTTTGATATTGAAGGTACAACGCCTGAAAACTGGCAAACAGAGCGTTGAGCCCTTCACAAACCGGTTCCGTTACCGACTTTTCCAAGCCAATCACGTTGTCCATAACCTGCCCGTAAGCATGTACCAAACCGGAAATCGGTGCCATGATGTCCCCTTCTGAAGTGGATGATGTTGCAAAATTCCAATGGTTGCACTCTATCAGTGATTTCCAAGGAGAGCAAGGGGGGTAAAAGCTACGCAAAGCCTTATTGCCAGACATTTCGGAGTTGCTTTTTGCACTTCAAATTTCTAGGCATTGGCAGGGATTTGGTTTCTCAAAGCCTATCCTCATGGACTTTGGTCGCCTTTGACCTCAGAACTTATTGCCACTGAGATCGAACAATCTTGGCAGTCAATTTCATTAAACTTTTTTCCGGAATTTTGCGTTGCCCGTCCTCGCGGCGATCGCCGCCAACCGTTGGCAGCAGCCGGGGCCGGTTTGGGCGAGATTTGGGGCGGTTGCGTTCACCCAAGCCCCGCCAGGCAAGGCTTGGCCGCGAACGATCGAGCCAACCTTGGCGCCATCCCCAAATACTTATTGCACTTGATTTGCAGTTAGGTTATAGTAAGGCTTAGACATAAACCATAAGGAAAACCGTGGAACAACGGTCTATTCCCACCTCGAACCCCGCCTCAAACCCAGATGGGGAAGGGACAACGTTGGTAGGGCGATCGGTGCCATCTCCAGCAACCGGCTACTCCAGCCACTCTAGCCATCAAGGAACGCCGCATCCAGAGTGGCCAGGGGAAAGCGCTCCCCTACAGTGCCTGATTGAAGCAGGCCAGGGCGATCGTTGGGCCGTGTGGAAGCGATTGCAGGAATTGGGGGTGCCCTGCACCTGTCGGGCCGATCGCCGTTGGTGGCGGCGGTGGCTTCGCCGGTGGCGGCTTGGCAAGTGTGGCACGTGGTGCGGATGCAGGGCCCGCCCGGGCCGCTGCGGGAATGGTTGGAGCAGTGCTACCGGGACGAGGCGTGGCTGTGACCTTCTCCTACGAAACCCTGCGGGCCGAAATGAAAGCACGGGGTTGGCGCATGACGCCGCAGCGGGAGCGCATTGTCGAAATTTTCTTGGACTTGCCGGAGGGGCGACACGCCAGCGCCGACGAAGTTACGCGCCTGTTGGGGCAGCGGGGGCAATCTCTGAGCATTTCGACGGTGTACCGCACCCTGCGGGTGATGGCCCGTCTCGGATTTTTGCGGGAATTGGAACTGGGGGAAGGGGAAAAGGTTTATGAGTTGAACCTGCTGGCTTCGCGATCGCATCATCATTGGTGTGTGCGCAGACGGGGGAGATTGTGGAATTTGCCGACGACACGGTGGTGGACATTTGTCGCAAGGTGGCCGAAAAGTACGGATTCAAAATTTTGGATTGTCAGTTGGTGGTGTACGGCAACCGTCACCGGTAGGGTTGGGTTCGGCCAGGGACGGAAAAGGGGGGGAGGCAAAATCAAGGAGCCTGGGGCTTTCCGGTGCATCCTCGCCGTTGAACTCCCCTCCGGATCCGTGTTATTGGGCAAGCTGCCATTCCTCCAAGTTCCAGAGGGGACTTAGCACCGTGGGTTTCACCCCCTGAATGCGATCGCGAATCGCGGTCAACGCCAACCGGGTCACCAAGTGAATCGTCGGCAATTCCGTTTGCACGATCTTCTGAAATTCTCCGTAAAACCGCTTGCGTTCCCCTTCGTCGATGGTGCCGGCGGCCTGTTGGAAGAGTTCATCCACCCGCTTTTCCCAATCGCTGACCGTCCGTGCCGGGAATTGGCGGTTGCCCGGGGGATGGCCCCAAATTGAAAATGTGTACGGGCCCGTCCGATGCCCACAATGGTAACTGGCATGGGGTTCAACCCCCGCGCCAAAACCCAACATCGCCAATTCCCATTGCCGCGTACCGTCCAGCTTGTCAATGAGGGTCGAAAATTCCAGAATTTGCGGATCGATTTGAATGCCGATCGCCCCCAGATCGCTGATAATCTGCGGCAGCAGGGCTGGCCCCGCCCCACCGGTAGAAGTGGCCAAGGTCAGCCGTACCCGATTCCCCGCGCTGTCCTCCAGTTGACCGGCGCCGTTGTAGCGAAACCCCGCTTGTTGCAACAACTGCTTGGCTTTTTCGGGATCGTAATCGTAGGAGGGCAACCCTTCTGCCCGCGAAAGGTAATAGGGACTGATTTCGGCGATCGGCGAATCCTGGGGTTGGCCCAGCCCAGCATAATAGGAGTTGATCATGTTCTGCCGATCCAAGGCGTAGGCGATCGCCTGGCGAAATTCTCGCTGGGCCAACCACTTGGCTTTGATTGGATCGACAAAGGGTTGGCCGTCTTCCCCGCGCCCCCGATTCAAGTTAAACATGATGAAACTTTTGTTGGAAATCACGCCGGTGTTGTACACGGTGTATTGGCCGGTGCGCTCCAACCGCTTCACCAACGAAAAATTGCGGGCGGGTACATCGTAAACATCCAGTTCCCCCGACCGAAACTTCAGCAATTCCGTATCGAGGTTGGGCACAATCTGGTACACAAACCGGGGGATGTTGGGCAAAGGCGCTTGCCAATAGTTGGGGTTGCGGCGGTACACCAGGCGCTGGTTGGGGGAATACTCCGTCAGCAAATACGGGCCACTGCTCACCAATTGCGTCACCGGCGTGTTGATGCCCCAGGTCTCCAAGAACAATGGCTTGCCCTCGGCGTTGGGTTGCACGGTATCGGCCAAAACGTGTTTGGGCAGGATGGTGGCCCCCCCCACAAACCGCAAAAACGGGGCAAAGGTTTCGGGCAACGTAAACCGAATGCGGCGATCGCCCAGTTGGGTCACCGTCGGAAACCGACCGTTTACCTGCAAATCGCCCCATGCTGCTGGGAATTTTGGGGTTGAACAACACGTCTTGGAAGGTAAACAGGACATCGGCGGCGGTGAGGGGTTTTCCGTCCGACCACCGCAGGTTCTCCCGCAGGGTAAAGGTGAGGGTCAAGCCGTTGTCGCTGTAGTCCCACCGCTCCGCCAGTCCGGGAATGAGGTTGCCCTCGCCATCGCTGCCCACCAGGCTGGCAAACATTAAACCGATCGCCTGCGCGCTGTAGGCATCGCTCGCCAAGTAGGGGTTCCAGGTTTTGGGATCGCTGCTGAGGGGCAACACCAGGCGATCGCGTACCAGGGGCGGCTGGCACCCCGACACCAACAGAGCCAGCCCCAAAAGCAGGGCTAACCAGACCCCCCCCATCGTTTTTTTGTCGCCATAACCGCCGCCGCAAGGTAGTGGCCATTATACGGATTGCCGAAAAAGCCGCTTTACTGAGAACGGTGGCTCCAGCGTCGCCACAGGGCCGGGGCGATCGCCCAAGTCAGCACCGCCACCAAGGCCAAAATCCCAAACCGGAGGATGACCGTCACCAAGTCGCTCAACGACAACCACTGCCCCGCCAAAAAAGCCAAGCCGGTCATGGCCGTAGCCCACACCAGAGCCCCCCAACACGTTCCAAAGCAGAAACCGGGGATAGGGCATCCCACCAATGCCGGCCAAGGGCCCCGCAAAAATCCGCAGCAACGTCACAAACCGCCCCAAAAACACCGCCCGCTCGGCGTTGCCGGCAAATTGCTCCCGGGCCTTGGCCCACTCCTGCGGCGGCAACCGAAACAATTTCCCCAACCGTTGCCAGAGAGCTTCGCCGCCCCATCGCCCCAACCAATAGCCGCCGCTGTCGCCCAAAATGGCTCCGGCTACTGCCGCCAGCCACACCCCGCCGATCGCCAATTTGTGGTTTCCGGCCAAAAATCCCGCCGCCAACACCAGGGTTTCCCCCGGCAACGGAATCCCCGCATTCTCCAACAAAATTCCGCCAAACACCGCCATGTACCCAAAGCGTTCGGCAATGTCCAACAATGTCTCCAATTGGAAAATTTCCGGCATTGGGCTCCCGCAACATTTCTTCAAGTTTACGGTAGCGCAAAAGGATGAAATCAGGCCGGATCCAGGGCGTGTTGACGCAGGGTATCGAGGGGGATGTGTTCGAGGGCTCTGGCGTGGGTGGCCGCCAAAACCACCGGCGGGGCGGCACCGGCTTGGTAGGCTTCGTACCAGCGGGCGGCACACAGGCACCAGCGATCGCCCGGTTTCAATCCCGGAAAATCGTAGGCGGGCATGGGCGTGCTTAGATCGTTGCCCTGGGCCTTGGTGAATTCCAAAAACTCGGCGGTGACTTGGGCGCACACCACATGGACGCCAAAATCTCCGGCCCCAGTATCGCAACAACCGTTGCGGTAGAACCCGGTGCGCGGCATCAGGGAACAGTTCTGGAGCGTTTCCCCCAACACATTGGTGCTCATGGGCAAAGAATATAGAGGGTTAGGGCAACCGTACCAGATCGGGGCGCAGCTCGGAAGCGCCGCGCAAGTAAACGTGGTGAATGTCCCGTTGGGCCACCGGCATGTTCACATGGAGCAACACCCGAATGCACCGGGGCAAGCTGCCGGCCACGGCAAAATGCTGCACATCGACAAAAGGTACGATCTCCCAGTTGGAACGGGAACGGGCGATTTGGGCGGGAAACACCGCATCCAAATCGGGGGTGACGGAAAAGGTGGCGCTGGCGACTTCGTGGGGGTCAAGGTGGGGGTTACGGGTTTCCAATTCGGACATGAGTTCCAAGACGGCGGCACGAATGGCCCCGTAGGTGTTGGCTTCGGCGGTGGTTGCGCCCCGAATGCCCCGAACTCGCCAGTTCACGCTGTCGCCCCCAACCCAATTCGATCGGACTGATTATGGCACAGCTTGCCCCCCGTCCTCACGCCTAGGGCAATCGCCGCCAGGTACGGTTCTGGGTTTGCCCTTGCCGGTTGGTGGTTTGCCCGCTGCCCTCCCAAGTGCCGGGCCCGTGCGCTGACCTTCCCAGGTTCCCTGCCGCTGGCTGCCATCGCCAAAGTTGACGGCCCGTTGTCCGTTGCACTGCCCGTTGGCACACTGCCCTTGGCGTTGAAATCCGGCCGGTTGACCCTGGGGCCCGGTGACCGTCCCCTGGTTGCGCCAAGCGTTGCCGGTGCGCTGCCGCTGCCCTTGCACGTTGTAGGTGTTGGTCTGCCCTTGGCGATTGGTGGCGTTGACGGTGCCGGTGTAGTTGCCTTGTCCATCCCCCTGGTAGGTGCTCTGGGAGCTGCTGGTTTGACCGCTGGGCCAACCGTATTGGCGATCGATTTCCAGTTGGTTGTTGTCCCAGGTGTAGGTGCTGTCCACGGTGGCGGTGTTGCCGTTGGGGCCGGTGGTGGCGCGGTTCACCGTGCGGGCGTTGCCCTGTTGCGTCGCGGTGGATGTGGAAGTGGTGGTGCCTTGGGGGCCGGCCACCGTGACCGTGCCGGCGATCGCCGGGGCGATCGGCATCCACAACGCCAGGGCCATGCCCCAGCCCAAACCATTCTTCATCATGAAACAACCTCCCCGTTGAATTGGATTTGGCAAGAAATTTGCGGATATGTAGCTGTCAACAACTTGGTTAGGACGGGTTGCAGGGGGGAAACCCCTGGCTGGGGGCTGCGCCCCCAAACCCCCTTTTCCTTTGGTATTTCAATCTTTGGAGGCTTGGACGGGTCTTGACCGCGGTCGGTTCGCCCAAGGTCTGCTCTACTAGGATATAGTCATTTTAATTAAAAACGACACGGTTTTTTCTTGCCCAACGAACGTCTAATAGAACCAATACGGGGGCTTCGCCCCTGCGACCCGAGTTGTT